>NZ_JALNTS010000019.1:0-12643 GCF_023161725.1 Vibrio sp. 1CM24A | reverse complement strand
CTGACTCCGATAGAATATCGAACTCAGGCCTTGAAAGCCGCTTAACAGAAATGTCCAACTTTATGGGGTCACTTCAATAAACGGTGGCTTTTTAATCTAAAAACAACTATTCGGCTTGCTATAAATTTCAATCTAATTGAGGTTTTTTTAGTTAAATTTAATAATTAGTAAAATATGCGTCGGTTACATAAGTATCTATACCAACGGCAACATTATGTCCAGAGTCAAGTCTACTACCTATTTGTATCCAGTATGTCTGATTAGGGTTGATATCCGACCAATTCATATCACCTTTGTAAATTGGAGTTTCAGGCTTATCTGATGTCGGTGCATTATATATCTCTAACATACCATCGTTCACTTGGATCCATAAGTGACGCTCTGGTGTTGAAAGATCCATATTCGTTTGGTCATACAGTTCCCAGCCAGAAACCACTTTTGCGTTTTGATACCAGTAATCATTAACGACCTCGAAAGATTTACTCGTTTTGGGTGACGAAGGCCAATTTGTATTACCCCAAGTCTCTGAAGGCTCGGAGGACTCTTGTTGCACTGCGAAGGAAAAGCGGCCATTTTGTGGTGCTAGACCACCTGCATCTTCCACTTTCATGTAGACGACAAAATTCTCACCTGAGTAATCCTCTTGATAGACATTAATCGTACGTAAGTTTGCCCCCCCATCGCGACCTTCTAATATCGGTATACCAAAATCAGTTAAAGGCTTTAGAGCTTCTTGTTCTGCTGCGATTCTCTTCCATTTGTTGCTATCAGCTAAGTCCAACTGGGAGCTTGCTGCTTCCGACTTAAATACAACCGAATCTACTTTCGAAGCACTAGAATGACCTGAAAGTACGGTATTATTGAATGAAGTATCAGTGTAAAAGTCATTTAACTCACCGGCAGCATCAGTCACTACTTCCAATTCCGATTGGTAGTTTGAAAATACACCCTTATTTCGTTCAGAGACTAATTTAACGTTTTGAAAAGGTGCTAGGTTCCCATCTGGATCTGTAACAACACCATCTAGATTAAACTTAACACCATTGATAAAGCTATATTCTAAAGTTGTCATAAAATCTTGAACGGCTTCGTTGTCGAACATAACACAAGTCGCGAAACCTACATCTTCACCCTTCAAAAGTTCAGACGTACTTCCATCAGTAGCCCCAAAGCTAGTACCTGATATTTCAGAGGCCATGTCCGCACTCCAAAAGAGAGTCCCTGCTGGCCAGTTTTGAGACTCGAATAAGTTTCCTTGCTCGGCTAAAAGTAACTCCCACTCACGCCTAATAGGTAAACGCCCATTTCTCGACGAACAATAATTTTGTGCTTGTTTGAGATTCATTGTGACAACTTCTGAGTACTTAGGGCCTGAAATCCCATCTTGCTCTTGATAAGTTGTATAGGCTGTATTCGTGTAGTCCGCTAAAACCTTGCTTGCAGGCGCCGTAAAAGTAATATCGGTACCTATCGTTGAATCGTAGATCGTAATATCTTCCCAATCTTGTACGAGGCTGAAGTCAGGTTCGACTTCAATATAAACCTGTCCAACAGCATACCCACCACGTCCGTCTGTTACCGTATAAGCAACTTCATGTGGTCCCGCTTGTGGTGATTGAAACGTAAAAGTATGCCCTGTTGTTGAGGTGATTTCCGTTTCTGCGTTATAAGCGCGTACAGAATCTAAGATCACGCTGTCTTCAACGTCCGATACATAGTCAGTTAAATCGATTTCAACCGACATATCTTTGGCAAGTTTGCCTTCTCGAATATAGTCAGTTGCGACCGGGGGCGTATTTCCAGTATCAGAAACCGCTACGTCAATATTTCCAAGCTTAGTTGAAGCTCCATCACTCATTGAATACATAATTCGTGTCACGCCAATATCTGTCGGTGTATAAGTGACCGTATTATTTAACGAGTTGACTTCTACTGAACCCGCCCCTAATAAAGTCACCTCTTCCGAAACCATATATGCCGACGTATCTAAATCACCTTCTAACTCTGAAGACAGGTTAATAATCACTGGTAATTCAACATCGGTCGTTTCTGATAAATTCGGTAATGTGTTATCACTCGCGGTATTTGAAACTGATACGCGAACAATCGAAGAGTCTTGCCCCTCATAACTAGCACTATCTAGGGGCTCTACAGTGTACTCATATTGGCACTCACCTATTAGAGCGGAACTAGTGGTAAACAACATTCCATTCATTGATGTCACTTGACAAGCTTCGCCTGAAATTAATCGGACAGAAACAATCTCCATTGCCACACTTGCATCATTTACAGCAGAAACCTCAATTGAGCTATCTTCTCCAACCAGCGCCTTAGACTTAGTCTGTGACGCCTCTATTCTCACCGACTTTGGCTCAACTAAATTGATATTCTCTGATGCATTGCTTTCGCTATTTCCACCGTTACAGCCAGAAATAAGTCCAATAAGTGATGTTAGTAAAATTAGTTTTAGATTCATTGTGACTACCTAATAGGCTGCAAAATAAAGAGAAACGACATTTGAATTGGCACTAGCTTGGTTGTAACCACCAAAAGTAATCCAATATGGTTGAGTGAAATCAACGGTATCATCGACATTAAATGTTCCTACGGGAGTTTCTGGCCTTTCTGGAACACTCGCTCGATATATCTCAACTAAGTCTCCCCTTTTATCAAACCAGACATAGTTATCAGTAGCTCTCACGTTAGTGCTTACGAACGCCGAACTGCTTCGAATACCTCGCTCAATCAAGTAATAACCATTGAAATAGTAATGTGTGTCGAACCCAAAAGTGCTTTCATCTTGTGGGATTCCATCGGATTGGGGAATTTCTTCTGAATTCCAGCTGTTTGGGTTATTGCCTATTTGTTGTATCGTAAATGAGGCTGCTCCTGCTGTAATTGAACCCAATGCCTGAATACGATACATCGCAATAAAGCTCTCCCCTTGAAAACCATGACGATATACATGATTTAAATGGTTATCTTTGTTCGCAATAACTGGTAAACCACTATCACTTGCTACACTCAATTCAGGAATTTGAGCATTCCCAATTTGATACTGTCGGCTATTCCATAAACTTGGTTCCGTAACATCGATTTCTGAATTCTCAAGCTTCGGCACAAATGGATATAGTTCACTAACTGAACTTATTGCTACCGCAAGTATTGAATTACTGAAAGATGTATCAAAAAACGTCTCGTTAACCTCGCCTATAGAATCTGCAATAGCATTTTTAATCGACTGGTCATTATCAAAAACGCCCATATTATTTTGCGACATAAAAACTATATCTGCATATGGTGCCGCCACCCCATCAGGATCGGAGATTTGAACTTTGTAATTATACTGATTACCCGTGCCATCGATGTAATTTGCACGAACAGTAAAGTCCTTAACACTTGGATTGCTCAAATCTACACACGTCGTATACATACCAACGGTCTTTAACTGATTCCCGATAGTCCCATCATTCAAATGAATAGTGACAGCGTTTGTTTCGCTGACATTTTCCGAAGTCCAATACTTCTTACTTGTTGGCCAATTGTGGTTGGTGAATGCACTGGTTTCGTTAGTAATGAGCGTTTCAAGCTCTCGCTGTAGAGGCAAACGACCACCTCGAACTTTGCAGTACTGCCGAGCTTGGCTAAGTGTTTGAGTGACGACTTCAGCGTCTTTTAAGCCTTGTGTGCCATTTTCTATATACGTGCTTGTGTAAGGCGCATTGACGTAATCGGCGTACACTTTGGTCATTGGTGCGAAAATGCGGATGCCTGAGCTGATCACAGGATCATGAGTGACAATATCTTCCCAATCTTGGATCAAAGAGAAATCTGGTTCGACTTCTATACGCGCCACACCAGTCGTATAGCCACCCATGTGATCGCTTACTGTGTATGCCACATCGTGCGGTCCTGGTTGGGTAGACGAAAACTCAAACTTTGTGTTGGTGACATCGGCAGGATCGTAAAGTGATGTTGTCGAGTTGAAGTCCTGTACGCCAACGAGTTGCAATTCATCTAGGTCTAGGTCTGATATATGGTCTTTCACATCCACGACTACACTCTCACCCACTTGCGCGAGAGCATCGTGAGCAAAATCTGTTACATCAGGCGCTGTATTATAGGTATCTTCTGAAGTCGCAATTGACAGCGAGCCTTGTTGAATCGACTCACCGTTTTGGTAGCTGTAATACACCTCGGTTTGACCTTTTTCCGTTGGCGTAAACTCAATCTGATGTTCACCAGAGACGCGAGCTGTACCTGAACCTAGGCTGATAACACTGTCCTGCAGGACAAAGTCATCACTCGGTAACGATGAGCCTAACTCACTATCTAGATCTACAACCACCACCTGTGATTCGATGGTTGATGCTGTAATACGTGGAAGAGTGGTAGACGAGTAATTCTGTCCCATAGCAACACGAGCGTAAGAGGTTGCCATTGAAGTGTGAGCTGAAGTCGTTACTTCATATTCGAACAAACAGTCGTTAACGTCAGACGAATAGACATTGAAACTACCTTCACTAATACCTTGAACTTGGCAAGAATCACCAGATAGAGAGCGAGCATTAGTTACGACAAAATCTTGGTTATTCGATGTATGAACATGCTCAGTCAGATCAATAGTGAAGCTTTGTTCTACCAGCGAGTTATCTTGAATATCTTGCGCACTAATCGAGGCTGATTCTGTTAGAGATGCAGTAACACCTTGCTCTCCGTCGGAGTTAGATTCACCACCACAGCCTGCTAGCAATACCGCTAAACTGACTGAAGTAAACACATTTAGTGTCGAATTCCGTTTCAACAAATCATTGCTGAATAGATACATTAAAAGCACTCTTATTAATGAAGTTAGGAGGTATTGTGAACCTTGCCTCACTTCTACTCCATTAAATTGCTATGATTCATTATTAAAAATTAACCCATTGAAATTTAAGGCTATTAATTCAGAATCCATTACCTTTCAAACTTCTAAATTTTTCTAAATATCGGTATGAAATTTGATAAAGACTGTTTAATAAACATTCAATCACATTAAGTTAACTCCTCCATTCATCGTCTCCATACTGCCCGACTCATTTACATTGATACGGCAAACGTTATGAACCAAACCAAAATCGACCGCGTGTACAAATTGGCTCTGCAGCACAAACATTCACTGGATGCACTCAGGTTATTACAGCCTATGCGCCATCATTCTATGGAAACCTATGAGCACACATTGCGAGTTTGTTTACTGTCATATTCATTTGGGCAGTACCTAAAGTTTGGTCGTGAACAGTTGGAATTGATTTTCGATTCTGCTCTTGTTCACGATTTAGGAAAACTGGGCACACCGGATGCGGTACTTCATAAAAATGGCAAATTAACACCTGTTGAGCGCCAAGTTATGAATAAGCATGTTGAAGAATCTTACTCGATGAGTAAGCAAGCTCCCGAGTTAGAATTCGCTTCGATTTTAGGTGCTTTACATCATGAACGATGGGATGGAAATGGATACCCGTTACGACTAAAAGGATCTGAGATTCCATTGATTGGACAGGTTCTTGCGCTTGTAGATACATGGGACGCCATGACATCAACCAGAGCTTACCGCACAGGTATGCCCGCACAAAAAGCACTTCGTATTCTGTTTGATGAGAGATTAAAGGGACAATTCAACCCACTTCTGGTCGACAAATTTATCGCCTTTATTGCCAGCACATCAATTGAAGAAATGGCTTAATCGAACGGAGTAAACGGAGATGTAAATGAGGGGCACTAACCAACAACAGAAGCAAAAAGTCCGTGTTCGAGAACACGGACTCTTCAGGGATATACTTAAGCTTAGGATCAATCTCGTCAACCAATTGACTTAATCACGTGCTAGCCTCTGTCAGCTTCTGACTTAATTGGTTACCGAAACACCTAAGGCAATTGCGTCTGTATCTCAGATAACACCTCATCTAACCCTTCACCTAGGGCTTCAACAAGTGCTTCATAACCTGCTTCTTTCAAGGGTACTTTGGATTCGAAGTCGGCACGCGCAAGTACTGTATCTTGATCGCTCAATACCCAAGTTCCTTTCACTTCTGCGTTTCCGGTATAAGAACCATTGAACTGCTCAAAGGTTATCGTCAACTCTCTTTCGGGCTCTCCTGATGTATCAGAGGTATTGACCCGCTCTTCAAGCAACCCTTCAAGGTTCTCAGCCCAAACGTGTTTACGCGCAGACACCAATTCATTTTCAGACTTGCGATAAGCTATTCCTATCGTGTCGAGGTAATCCGGCAAATCAACACTAGTTTTGACCTTAAAGATGGGCTTATCCAATGTACTTTCAGGCAAGAGGTAGGCGTTAGTACCATCAGTAGGCGCAGCGCACCCCAAGAGCCCGACTGACACAACCAGTGATATAAATAGCTTTCTCATTATTCCACTCCCTTAACTGGAATCGGGTCTTCTTCTACTTCGCTACCGAACACCAACGCATTCGGTTTGTCGTTCAGCACTTTAATCAGTGGGCGAAGCTCTTTTAACACATGTTCTAACTCTTCAGATGCACTGATCAATTGCTTGTAAGCGTCGGAGTCATCATCGTAACTTTCTAATGTCGCCTCAAGTTGCTTCATGGTGTCACTCAGATCTTGTGGTAACGCTTTTGCGCCCTCACTACCCATCAGTTGATCGACACTCTTCAAGGTAATATCTAATGATGCAAGCGATCCGTTTAAATTGGCAATAGTCGCGTCTAACGGTAGCTCGTTAATCTTGGTTAGGAAATCGGTGATCTGATTTTGAATTTCGGTTAGACCACCCGCGACAACTGGGAACACAGGGTAACCATCAAACTCTCTGGGTTCGTAAGTCTCCTCATCTTCATAAAAATTAATGTCGACAAACAGCGCTCCTGTAAGCAAGTTACCCGTTTTCAAGGTCGCTCTTAACCCTTCGCCCATTTGCAGCTTGACGCGTTCAGCAAAGGCTTCGGCATTCACGGCTCTAAAGACTTCAGAAACTCGTTCTATTTCCAGCTTGATTAAGATAGGAATACGGTTCGAGACTTTGCCATCTTTATCCATGCGAATTTGTAACGGCACCGTATCTACAGTGCCAATCCTGACACCACGATACTCCACTGGAGCTCCTTTCCTTAAACCTCGAACCGATTCTTCAAATAGCAACACATACTCGATCGATGTCGTGTACTTACCTTGTAAAACCGCGTCGTAATTGTCGTACAGTGTGTACTCTTGAAGGTTCTCTTTTATCTGCAATCCAGGCTTAATACTCTCGGCTACATCAAAGCTCACACCCCCAGTCAGGATGCTTTCTATTGATGCAAAGTTAACGTCTAAACCATTCGCACCAAACTTCACATCGATTCCAGAAGATAGCCAAAACTGCGTTTTTTCGAAAATCAGGCCATCATAAGGTGCAAAGATAAACAGTTGGTATTTACCCTCTTTCTTTTCATAGTCAAAGCTTGTTTTCTCAACCCGACCCACCACGAAGCCATGATGCAAGACAGGTTCTCCTACACGCAGTTGATTGGCCTTATTATGTGAAACCACCACACGAATTCCTTTGGTATCTGGTCCCGCGACGGGTGGTGTGTCTAATACATCGAACTTCAATTGAGACTCACTCGATTTACCCGGCTTCAACTCAATGTACGACCCCGACAAAATGGTCTCAAGCCCACTAATGCCATCGGTGCCGACATGGGGCTCAACCACCCAAAACTGGGTTTCTTTATTGATCATGCGTGAGGCTTTCTTGTCTATCTGAGCTTTGGCTATGATGTATTCGTAATTTTCACTCAGCGCGACATCCGTAATAGTGCCCACATGTACATTTTTAGACTTAATTGCTGTCTTTCCAGCTTCGATACCTGAAGCATCAGGCAAGATCAAAGTGATCTCTGGTCCGCGATTGTTGAAGTACTGAAACAACATCCAACAGCCGACCAAAACCGCGATAATGGGCACAATCCAAACCGGAGACAATTCATTTTTTTTTGATACTTTCGCATCTGACGCGCTTTGTTTTTCCATATACCCCACACCTCTACCGAGAGATTATTTCCATATAATTCGAGAATCAAAAATCATTGCCGACAACATAGTGAAAATGACGACGGCAGCAAAAGACAAAGCAGCAGGCCCAGGGTAAATAGCCATCAACCCGTCTAATTGAACCAAGGCAACCAGAATGGCAACCACAAAAATATCTATCATTGACCACCGACCAATAAACTCAGTAACACGGTATATTTTGAGAAATCGAGTCGCTTCATCAACAGGTAAACCCTGAACCCTTTTTGCATTCCAATACAAGTATGCGAGTGCAATCATTTTTGCCATCGGTATAAACACACTGGCAAGCAAGATGATCAAAGCGACTGGGTATGACCCCATATTCCACAGAATGATGACACCTTCGATGATGGTTGAACCTTCACTCGTCCCGAATGCAGACGTATACATCATTGGGTATAGGTTTGCCGGGATATAAAAAATAATGGATGTGAGTAATAGAGCCCACGCTATCTGAAGGTTTTTGGTTGGATTAAATCGGTGTAGGTGAACATGACAACGAGAGCATTGACTAAGTTGGTCATCATACAAGTGAACCTGCCCACAAACATGACAAACCAAATGCTCATGCTTTTGGAAAAGGCTACCCGTTACCGATTCATGCAACGGCTTAGGTGGGATCAATCGGTCCCAGATCCAATCAAAATCAACCAACGAAATGGTTTTGACCACCAGCATAGCGTAGATACCAAATGCCCAAAATGATATACCCATAGAGACATCGGCTAGTGCTGCTATTTTGATCAAACTAACCAACACACCAATCAAAAATACATCCACCATGAGCCACGGTTTAACCCAGCTCAAGGTCTTTAAAATGAAGATCGCTAAACGGCTTAGGTTCGGCGAGTGGGTGCGCCTTTTTTCAGTCAACGAATAGAACCAGATCGCGCTAATCAGAAAATAAGCAGGCAGGAAAATAACGGCAAGAAATAAGAGTGCGGCAATCAGTGAATTATCTAACCTATTCATCATATCCACGGCTTGATAAAGGGTTATTTGTTGACTGATACCTTGGACGCTAAATGACATGTAGGGAAAAGTAAGACTCATCACGAGTGTGATCAAACTGGCCACTGCGTAGGCCATCACTCCTTGCCCCTTACTCGCGCCGATGCTGCACAAAGTATGATGACAACGAGGGCACGACGCCTCACTGCCCGAAGGTAATTCTCGGAACTGACTGACTAACCCACATTCGATGCATGACTTGGTACAAAGATCAGACAATAACGGATCCTCTTAGCGGTTGATAAGCAACTAGACACTAAGACTAACTATAAGTAAGGGTTGGATTTTTTGCCAATATGCACACAATTAAACAAATACAGTATGGTAGAAATGAGAGGTAGAAAGATAAAAGAAGAGATGACCAATTGGCCACCTCCTTTTAATCATTGAACGAATACAAACGGCAACGATTTAACTCGTTGCCGTAGTCACGCACTATTTACAGCGTGATCAGTTGTGATTGTTGTTTAACTGATAGAAAGTCACTTGCGCATAATCGCTGTCGTCACTTGAGTTATCTTGCAAATAGATACCTGCTTTGAAGTACATGTAGTTATCTGCATCGTCATAACCGCTGTTACTCATATCCACTTCTTTTGCCGCCAATTCTGAGCCATTTTGACTAATGGTAGTAATCAACTTGTCACCTTCAACAACAATGGAATACGAGAAGGTTTCATCGAGTGCAATTCCGCCACTTGGGTTGCTAGTGCTGTTTAAGTCACCGTCAGAAGTTACCATGTTACCTAAAAGGTTATGCCAAGTTTCATCGCCACCGTTCGATTTCGAGGTTTCATGAGCGAAGTAGATTGCGCCTTTGTCGTTACCTGGCAGTTTATGGTAGTACAGACGAATAGGTTCGTTTTTCTCAGCGTGGATCTGGCCAATCACGATTCGACCCACTTGTTCAGTGTTCGAAGTAGTTGTCGTCACATGATTGATAGCTAACGTCGCATTTAACGTCCCGTCGATACCACCAAAGTCAGACTGGTCACTCGATGGAATAGACGAAAACGCCCAGTTATTGTCTTTACCCGAGGTGGAGTAAGAGGTATCACCGCGACGAAGCATTTCTCTTAATTCGGTACGAACATATTTTGTTCCGCTAGATGTTGTCACACCTTCGACAGGTGTGTAGAACACCAAGCCACCATCACTACCGGTATAGAAGAATTGGTCTTCATAACCCGCATCAAGCGTGTTCTCTTTGATAGAAGTCGCGTAGCCATCACCTTCATCAACGGGAATGCTCACATACCAATCCAGTAAGTCGAAGTTGCCTGATGGCGGTAGGTTTGGATCGAGTCCGTAGTCAGGGCTATCGTTGCCACTGATTTCGACTTCAGTAATATTCGTCCAAACACTTTCCGCGCTGTTTTCAAAGACTTTGATACGAATCCAACGAGCTTGAACATCCGTCACATCGTAGGTTTCAAATCCAGATGTGCTGCCACTACTATATCCATAGTAAACCTTGTCCCAGCTACTTGAACTTTCATCAGCTAGCGCTCTGATCTCGAACTTATAAGTTTGCTCTTCACCTTTACCCCAAGCTATCGCGACGTCTTGAACATTTTGTACTGATCCCAGGTCGAGCACTAAATTAACGGGTGCATTCTGAGCAGCCCAACGTGATGACCAATCAGTACTGCCATCAATCGTATTCGATGCTGGGTAAGAGCTGTGCGCTCCGCCCCAGTCTGATGCGGATTGAATGTTCAGTGTTTCAGCCGATACGCCATAAGTAGCCATCGCTAAAAGAACCGCGCACGACAATTGTTTGTAAGGTTTAAATTGGTGAGTTAGAGGTTTAAAGGTCATACAAGTCTCCATGATATGTTTCACGTATATTATTTATTCCATATTTTGTTGGGTGTTACCGAAGTAACGAGAACCACTATAGGACAATATTTGTACGACAAGTTGAACAAACATCACGATCATGAATTATTATATTACAAATAGATAACTATGTTACATAAACCATTCTTATACCAAACACATCATCTAATAAGACGGCAATATAACGAAAAGCTTTAAACCAAATTACACTTGAGCTTTTCTTCCAACGCTTGGATACACAGCTTGATGGCGATAGGCGTATTTGAAGCAAATGGGTTTAGCGCATAAACCGTGTTGGTCGGTAGTTGGAAGTTTGGCATTATGTCGACCACTTCATTGGATAACTGAGAGAGGTAGAAATCTGGAATAACACCGATACCGACACCAGATTTGATCAAGGCAAGGCAGCTGTGGAAAGAGTTGGTGGTGCAGCTTGCTTGTTGTTGGTAAACGAAGTCTGCTTCAGTGTGAGAGGTAAAGTAATGAGAGATCTGCTTCCCCTGCCATGAGTTAGCGATATAAGGGATAGAATCAAGCTCGCGTTCACGCATGCTTTCAACGCCACACAACACATCTTTAAATTCACCCAAGCGTTTCTGTTTGAGGTTACTGTCACGAGAACTGCCCACTCGTACCGCAAAATCAATATCGTGTTCCATGAAGTCTAGATGTTGATCGTCGCTTATCAGTTCTGGCTTTAGCTTCGGATATTGCTTCATCAGATCAGCAATAACAGGCGCTACCAATAAATCCATCAACGCATTTGGAGCTGTGATACGAATCCGGCCTTGTGGCTCTTCTAGCTCGGCCTTTGCCATATCCCAAGCCGATTCAGCGATCACATTGATGTCTTTGCAACTCAAATAAAAGCGCTCACCCATGCTTGTCAGAGTTTGTCTTCGTGTTGTGCGTTTGAGGAGAGAGGCGCCTAACTCTTGTTCTAGAATTTTGAGATGTTGACTGACGACAGATTTAGACAACTCTAGCTTTTCAGCCGCAGCCGAGACTGAACCCTGCTCTACGATATGAGCGAAAATCGACATCTGCTTTAGCTTACTCATCTTATTGTTCTCTTTTTATAAACAGTATTTTCTATTATCTCTGTTTTTCAAATCAATTTCCAAGACTAAACTCAATTCAACTTATCGAGATACCAAATCAAAAAGACAGTGCTCGAAACAAGACTGTTATGGAGAAAGACAATGTTAGACAACCAAATTTTAGAAGCATGTAAGCAAGGCATTAACGCGTGGCAAAAAGCTTTCAACAGCCAAGATGCGAAAGGTTGTGCCGATCAATATACTGAAAGCTGTGTAATGGAAGCGCGTCCATTTGGTACTTTTGAAGGTCGTGAAGCGATTCAAGCATTTTGGCAAAACATCATCGACCAAGGCTTCAAAGACGTTGATTACACCGATGTTAAATGGGAAGAGCACCCTGAAGGCGGTTACATTCTTACCGCTAGCTGGACAATGAACAAAGCGTTTGGCGTTGTACATCGTGAACACTGGGCACTTGAAGCCGATGGCTGTGCTCGCTTAGTCAGCGATGACTTCGAAGTTCAAGGCGAACGCTAGAGCTGTAATTAACAGCTAGAAGCTCAAAAATAGAAACAGAAAACAAAAAGCCAGCAATTGAACTGACCCCCAATAGTTGGACACCAATTATTGGGGGTCTTTTTATGTCCAAATATAGCCGTGAGCTAAAATGTA
>NZ_JALNTS010000018.1:0-36658 GCF_023161725.1 Vibrio sp. 1CM24A | reverse complement strand
GGTGTAGCTCCAATTGGCAGAGCAGCGGATTCCAAATCCGCGTGTTGGGAGTTCGAATCTCTCCACCCCTGCCATATACGAAGCCTCAGCAGAAATGCTGGGGCTTTTTTGCATCTGTTGCTTCTACGAAGCAATGTTGGGATAACTAGGCGTTCCCCTAGCTCGCCAGCCCGGTCTAATCTCTCCTTCCGTCCATATTTAAGGCTCTAGACTGCGCGTCCCGGCAGAACTTTTTGCTTTATACTTGTTCGATTTTTAGTCGGTAATGCCTACCTTTACTAAAACCTAGCCTTAAAAGTGTAAGTGCTTACTTATCTCAGCCTCTTTTATAAACAGCCAACAGCACAAACCACGCTTCTTTATGAGAATTATTCTCAATATTTTGTTACATTTTGGTCGTTATTACTAAAAGGCAACAAATATGGATATTTCCCGTCGCAAGTTTATTCAATCATCTCTCGCTATATCTGCACTCACTGTACTGCCTGCTTGCTCTATGAAACGGGCGGTTGATGAACAAGGAAAGTATGTTTATGACCTAACGGCAGAGCCTTCAACCGCTGAACTCGTGACGGGGTTTGAGACTAATGTTCTAGGCTTTAATGGTCAGATTCCAGCACCAACGATTCGATGTCGACAGGGTGAAAAGGTTACGATCCGCTTTACGAATAAGCTATCAGAGCCGACGACAATTCATTGGCATGGTTTAAGAATTCCCATCGAAATGGATGGGGTTCCCTTCTTAAGTCAGCCACCGATCATGCCAGGTGAAACATTCATTTATGAGTTTACCCCGCCAGATGCTGGTACGTTTTGGTATCACCCACATATGAACAGTGTTAAACAGCTTGGTATGGGCTTGGTTGGTCTAATTATCGTTGAGGAGAGCATACCAGTACAGTTTGATGAAGAACACGCACTGATGCTTAAGCATTGGCATATAGATAAGAAAGGCCAATGGAAAGATCTAATGATCCCACGGCTCAGTGCCCTTATGGGTACGCCAGGAGAGTGGAGTAGCGTTAATGGAATACATGAGCCTGTCTATGAGTTAAAACAACATGCAACGACCAGGCTGCGTATCGCTAATGTCGATAATACGATCACTTACCCTATTGCTGTTGAAGGGGCTGAGGCATGGGTGATTGCCATTGATGGTAACCCTGTAAAAACGCCTTATAAACTGACTCAACATAAAATTGGCCCAGGGATGCGGGTGGATATCGGATTGGTAGCACCCAAAGCCGGTGGGCGAGTGATCGTCCTTCAAATGAAAGGACGCTTTCCTTTCTCTTTGTGTGAGTTCGAGGTTGTAGATTCAACCCTTGTTGAGAATCGCTTTTTACCTTCTTTACCCCTTAATCCTGTCCCCAACTTAGATTTGGTTAATGCAGAAGAAATTGACTTTTTATTTGAATGGGAAGGGGCGGTTTCTCCAGTATCCAAAGATGGAAAATCTATGCCTAAGTTTTGGCTAACTAATAAACGAGTATGGGAGGGGATGAGCAAGGATAATATCCCTGAACCTTTGGCGACTTTAGATCTGGGAAAAACCTATATATTCGATCTTAAGAACGTCACTCAATATCATCACCCGATTCATATTCACGGCCATACATTCACTGTATTGGAACTTGATGGGAAGAAAGTTGAAGAGCCTTTCCATACCGATACAGTGTTACTTGGAAAAAACGGCCGAGCTAAAGCCGCATTTGTTGCAGACAACCCTGGCCGCTGGATGTATCACTGTCATGTTATCGAACACATGAAAACGGGTTTGATGGGATATATTGAAGTTAAGTGACACCTGTAACGTTTAATATTTGCGCATGCATTCTTAGTTTCTACCCTCGCTTTTATCGGCGTTAAAGCTAGAATATAGGGATTATTGTTTGGGAGGATTCATGGGTCAGTTATCTATTCTAGGTTTTATCGCCATCGGTGGCGCGTTTGGTGCTTGTTCACGTTACTTGATTTCAGAGTTATGCGTTGTGATGTTGGGGCGTGGTTTTCCTTACGGTACGCTGACCGTTAACGTAATTGGCTCTTTGATTATGGGATTGCTCATCGCCGCGTTTGAAAATGAGATGGTTGCGACGGAGCCGTGGAGACAAATTATCGGTCTTGGTTTCCTTGGGGCCCTGACGACATTTTCTACATTTTCGATGGATAACGTGCTTCTTATGCAGCAGGGTGCATTTTTCAAGATGGGGCTCAATGTACTGCTCAATGTGGTGCTCAGTATTTCAGCCGCATGGATCGGCTTCCAACTTCTGATAAAGTCTTAAAACTTTCTTACGATTTGTTAACAACTCGGCTTGGTTTATCCAAGCCGTTTTTATATACTCGATCATACTTGTCGGAGTGCCATATGGCTGAGACCGTTAACTCGGGATCCGTTGAACCTGATCAGGCTAATACCTGCGAAGGGAACAAGAGTAGATATCTAACTAGAATCCTTCTAGAGATCTATCTCTAGCTCACAACTGCATTTTCTTGCTGTGATCCCTCTTGTAGCATCTTATCCGTCAAGCATTTTTATCCCTATAAATAATGGCTAAAAGCCAAGGAAAAATGCTATGTCGAGTCGTAAACAAGCAAGACTGGAAGCGAAGAATTTCATTGATTCTTTATCCGTACAACCTTATCCAAATTCAAAAAAAGCTTATATCCAAGGATCTCGCGAGGACATTCAAGTCCCTGTACGAGAAATATCACTAGCAGATAGCCTTGTTGGTGGTACCAAAAAAGAGCCTGTATTCGAACCTAATGCACCAATTCATGTATACGACACTTCTGGTGTTTATACTGACCCTACGCACGAAATTGACCTTTACAGTGGCCTTCCTAAGTTACGAGAGCAATGGATTGAAGAGCGTGGTGATACAGAACTATTAGACGATGTAAGCTCTGTTTATACCAAAGAGCGTTTAGAAGATGAAACTCTAGACGACCTTCGTTACGGTAATCTGCCTAGAATTCGTCGCGCGCCTGGCGATCAATGTGTTACTCAGCTGCACTATGCTCGTCAGGGAATTATTACTCCTGAGATGGAGTACATTGCGATACGTGAGAACATGGGACGTCAGAAATTTGCTGATGAGCAGTTGAACCACCAACACCCTGGCCATAACTTTGGCGCAAATCTGCCGAAAGAAATCACCCCTGAGTTCGTGCGTAAAGAAGTCGCTGAAGGCCGAGCTATCATCCCGTCGAACATTAACCACCCTGAATCCGAGCCGATGATTATTGGCCGAAACTTCTTAGTGAAAGTGAACGCCAATATCGGTAACTCTTCAGTAAGTTCTTCGATTGAAGAAGAAGTTGAGAAGTTAGTATGGTCAACTCGCTGGGGTGGAGATACCGTGATGGACCTTTCTACCGGTCGTAATATTCACGAGACTCGCGAATGGATCCTACGTAATAGCCCAGTACCAATTGGTACGGTTCCTATGTATCAAGCGCTTGAAAAAGTGAATGGTGTTGCGGAAGACCTTAACTGGGAAGTGATGCGCGATACCTTGATTGAACAAGCAGAGCAGGGTGTTGATTACTTTACTATCCACGCAGGCTTATTGCTTCGCTACGTTCCTATGACCGCTAAACGTGTGACTGGTATTGTGTCTCGTGGCGGTTCTATCATCGCGAAATGGTGTCTGGCTCATCACCAAGAAAGCTTCCTTTATACCCACTTCCGTGAGATCTGTGAGATTTGTGCGAAGTACGATGTCGCTCTGTCATTAGGGGACGGCCTACGTCCTGGTTCGATTGCTGATGCGAATGATGAAGCTCAATTCTCCGAATTACGTACTTTGGGTGAGTTGACTAAGGTTGCTTGGGAATACGACGTGCAAGTGATCATTGAAGGTCCTGGACATGTGCCAATGCACTTAATTAAAGAGAACATGGACGAGCAGTTAGAGCACTGCCATGAAGCACCTTTCTATACACTAGGTCCATTGACTACCGATATTGCCCCTGGTTATGACCACATTACCTCTGGAATTGGCGCGGCTATGATTGGTTGGTACGGCTGTGCGATGCTCTGTTATGTAACTCCTAAAGAGCATCTAGGCTTACCAAACAAAGAAGATGTGAAGACTGGCCTGATTACTTACAAGCTGGCTGCACACGCTGCAGACTTGGCTAAAGGACATCCGGGTGCACAAATCCGAGATAACGCGTTATCAAAGGCACGTTTTGAATTCCGTTGGGAAGACCAATTCAACCTAGCTCTTGATCCTGAAACTGCGCGTTCTTTCCATGATGAAACCTTACCGCAAGAGTCAGGCAAGGTTGCTCACTTCTGCTCAATGTGTGGTCCTAAATTCTGCTCAATGAAGATCTCTCAAGAAGTTCGAGAGTATGCGAAGGACACCGAACAAGTGGCAGCTGATCAGGCTATCGAGATTAAGATGCTAGATAACCCGTTGGAAGGGATGCGTCAGAAATCTCAAGAGTTTCGTGATACTGGCTCTGAACTTTATCACCCTGCAGTAGGCGCAAAAGAAGCTCAATTAGAGGAATAATGACAGTGAAGATTCTTATCCCATCTCAAAATATTGAGTTAACGGGAGAGGTGCAAAGCTGTCTATTGGTTGCTAAGCGACAAGGTTTGGCAACCGATGCAGTTGAGTTGGGTGTAAGCCCAACTCAATGCTTCTCTATCGTTGATGCTCAGCAGGCGTTATCTATTGGTTTTGCTCATGATGTTGATTCATTGGCGGAGTGTCGCTCAAGCGAGCTTGATCATATCGTTGATTACAGTCATTCAGTGGCGCTAGCTGATGTCCGCGATGCCTTGGCACAAACTCCGAATACCATCTATATCGGTGTCTTAGATGACTCAGCAGTATTGGATATCTGGTCACAGCTAGATGCTAATCGTGCTATCAAGAGTGAAACTCCAGCTCATCAAGAGTTAGATAGTGGTGGTCATTTTGCTTGGTTAGTTACTTTGTTGGCGTTGGAATTCCCATTAGAAGACGCACTGGTTTTGGCTTGCGCAGCATCTAATGTTTCACGTGGAACATGGCCAGCAAACTATCAAAACTTTCCTATTCCCGTTCTCGAAGATGAGCGACTGGATATTAGTGTTGGTTGGGCGCACCAAGGAACATCACTTTCGTTCCCTGAACTGAGTAAGAGTAGCCTAGGACTATACCCAGTGGTTGATGATGTTGAGTGGATCGAAAGGCTACTCGAGCTTGGAATCAACACAGTTCAACTGCGTATTAAGAACCCGGAGCAAGTAGATTTAGAACAACAAATCGAACGTTCTATCGAACTTGGTAGAGAGCACAACGCTCAGGTTTTTATCAATGACTATTGGCAATTGGCACTCAAGCATGATGCTTTTGGTGTTCATTTGGGACAAGAGGACATCGAAGAATCCAACCTATCTCAACTGAGCCAAGCTGGTATTAAGATCGGTCTATCGACTCATGGCTATTACGAGTTGCTACGTATTGTGCAAATCAACCCAAGCTATATTGCGCTCGGGCATATATTCCCAACCACCACTAAGCAGATGCCATCAAAGCCTCAAGGGCTTGTGCGTTTATCTCTCTATCAGCAGCTGATTGATACTATCCCATACACAGAAGAACTGACTGGTTACCCGACGGTTGCGATTGGTGGAATTGACCAATCGACGGCAGCCCAGGTTTGGAATTGTGGGGTATCGAGCCTTGCTGTTGTACGTGCGATTACGTTAGCCGAAGACCCAAAACAAGTGATTGAGTTCTTTGAAGCATTAATGGCTGACAGTTCTACAAGTGCTGTAAAAGAGGTAACTCGGGAGCTTAGTCATGCTGAGTGATTTCGAATTCATTCGTTATCAACGACAAATCGCACTTCCTGAAGTGGGTGAGCAAGGGCAACGCAATCTATTAGATAGCCATGTGTTGGTTATCGGTTGTGGTGGCTTAGGTAATGCAGCAGTTCTCTATCTTGCGGCTTCCGGTGTCGGGAAAATCGTATTGGTTGATGATGACTGTGTGGACTCGTCCAACCTGCAACGACAAGTAGCGTTCAAGGAACGTCAGTTAGGTTCACCTAAGGTCGAAGCTCTTAAGCAACAACTGAGTGAGCTTAATGGTCTAAGCCAAGTAAGAACCATCAATAAGAGAATGACTCAAAGCCAACTTGAGCTTGAGGTGATGCTCGCTGATTTGGTGTTGGATTGTACTGACAACTTTGAGTCGCGCCAGCAGGTTAACCAAGCATGTTTTGGCAGCAGTACGCCTTTGATTTCTGGTTCTGCGATCGGCTGGAAAGGTCAGTTTATTGTCTTTGATTATCAGAAGCAGAAAGGGTGCTATCACTGTTTATTCCCGTTCAGTCACCATCCGCAAACGACACGTTGTAGCGATAGCGGCATCATCGGCCCAGTCGTTGGCACCATAGGCAACCTCCAAGCACTGGCTGCGATTCAACGTATTAGCACTGGTGAGTTCCAAGTTGCAACACATCAGCTCAAACTGTTTGATGGTCAGACGATGAACTGGCAAAACTTAAGTGTCACTCAAGATAGTGAATGCCCCGTTTGCTGCACATCTACAGTTAACTATTTAGAAGAAGAAACCCAATGAGCAACATAACGATCTCTATCAATGAGCAGCCAGAACAGGTTGCACAATCGTCGTCTCTAGCGGATATCATCCAAGCGCTTTCACTACCCGATCTGGGTTGTGTCTTTGCTATCAATAATGCGGTTGTCCCGCGTAGTCAGTGGCAACAAACGGTTGTCAATGAAGGCGATGCTATTTCTCTTTTCCAAGCCATTGCAGGAGGCTAACCATGTTAACTATCGCAGATAAAACGTTTCAATCTCGACTCTTCACCGGAACGGGTAAGTTCGCGAACAAGCACTTGATGGCGAGTGCTATTGAAGCTTCCGGGTCTCAACTTGCAACCATGGCGTTGAAGAGGGTTGATATTCGCTCTGAGCAAGATGATATTTTACAGCCCATCATTGATGCTGGCGTGAACTTACTACCAAATACCTCTGGGGCTAAGAACGCGAAGGATGCCATCTTTGCTGCGCACTTGGCTCGCGAAGCGCTAGGCACAAATTGGCTCAAACTGGAAATTCACCCAGATCCAAAGTATTTGATGCCAGACCCAATTGAGACATTAAAAGCGGCTGAGCAACTGGTTAAAGATGGCTTTGTTGTGTTGCCTTACTGCCATGCCGACCCAGTGTTGTGTAAACGCTTAGAAGAGGTCGGTTGTGCTGCGGTTATGCCGTTAGGTGCGCCGATTGGATCGAACAAAGGTATCGCTTCGGCAGACTTCTTAGAGATCATTATCGACCAAGCGAATGTCCCTGTGATTGTTGACGCCGGTATCGGTGCGCCTTCTCATGCTGCTCGTGCAATGGAAATGGGCGCAGATGCCGTGTTAGTTAATACTGCGATTGCGGCTTCTCAACAGCCTGTTGATATGGCGATTGCTTTTAAACTGGCAGTTGAAGCTGGCCGTATGGCTTACCTTTCTGGTCTCGCTGGTCAGGTGTCTCACGCGGTTGCTTCTAGTCCGCTAACTTCATTTCTAGACGAGTAGTGTCCCTATGACGTTTGTTGATCGATTTAAACAGCTCAACTGGGATGACATTGGTATGTCTATCTTCAGCAAAACGGCGGCGGATGTTGAGCGCGCTCTGAGTAAGCCAAAACGCGACTTGGAAGACTTTAAGGCTCTTATCTCTCCGGCAGCTGAACCTTACTTAGAGCAGATGGCGCAACAATCGTTGGCACTAACACGCAAGCGATTCGGCAATACAATGTCGTTGTATATTCCATTGTACCTCTCAAACTTATGTGCGAATGCGTGCACGTATTGTGGTTTCTCAATGGAGAACCGCATTAAGCGTCGCACACTTACTTTGGATGAAATCGATGCTGAAAGTGCAGCTATCAAAAAGATGAAGTTTGATAGTGTACTGTTGGTGACTGGTGAGCATGAAACCAAGGTCGGGATGAAGTACTTCCGTGAAGTGCTGCCGAATATTAAGGCACAATTTAACTATCTTGCGATGGAAGTGCAGCCGCTTGATCAAGATGACTACGCAGAGCTTAAAACTCTTGGCTTAGATGCAGTGATGGTTTACCAAGAAACGTATAGCCCAAGTACCTACGCGGAACACCACTTGCGTGGCAATAAAATGGATTTTGAATACCGGCTTGAAACGCCCGATCGTTTGGCAAAAGCGGGTATTGATAAGATAGGTATTGGCGCTTTGATTGGCTTGGAAGATTGGCGTACTGACTGCTTCTTCGTGGCCGCTCACTTAGACTATCTTGAGCGTACCTATTGGCAAACACGTTACTCGATTTCATTCCCACGTCTTCGTCCGTGTGAGGGTGGTTTGCAGCCTAAATCGATTATGAGTGATAAACAGTTGGTTCAACTTATCTGTGCGTATCGCTTATTAAACCCTGAGGTTGAATTGTCTCTCTCGACTCGTGAGTCTGCAGCTTTCCGCGACAATGTGTTGCCATTGGGAATTACCAGTATGTCGGCTGCGTCTAAAACCCAGCCTGGTGGTTATGCTTCTGATGAAGAAGAACTCGAGCAATTTGAAATAAGTGATGAGCGAAGTGCTGCTGATGTTGAGTCAATGATTCGTCAACGTGGTTTTGATCCTGTGTGGCGAGACTGGCACAGTGCTTACTCTGGTTAGCGAACACATAGATTGATGTTCCACGTGAAACATCGACGAAGTTAAATCGACAAATAAAAACGGCTACCCTAAGGTAGCCGTTTTTCATTTCATTAAATTTGAATTAGCGAAACATTAAGCGTGCTCAAGTGGAGTGGTTGATTGGCGTAACCATTCCAATGTATCACCTTCAACTAATGGGCTAACGTCGTTCCAAACTTTCTGATGGTAGTCGTTCAGCCATGCCAGTTCAGGTCGAGTTAGCAAATCAACATTGATGTTGCGCTTATCGATAGGGCAACGTGTTAGAGACTCAAACGTTAGTACTGAGAAGTCACCTTGAGTAGGCAGTTCAACCACCAGTTCTAGGTTTTCGATACGGATACCAAATTCATCTGCACGGTAGTAACCCGGCTCGTTTGATAACACCATGCCTTCAACAAGAGGTACATCGATTAGCTTCTTAGAGATGCTTTGCGGACCTTCATGAACACTTAGGAAATGACCAACACCGTGACCAGTGCCGTGGTCGTAGTCGAAGCCTTCTGCCCATAAATGCTGACGAGCTAGGATATCAAGTTGGAAACCACGAGTACCCTGTGGGAAACGTGCACGCGCGATACCGATGTGACCTTTAAGCGCTAGCGTGAACTGCTGGATCATTTCGTCGCTTGGCTGGCCAATCGCGATAGTACGAGTGATGTCGGTTGTGCCGTCTAGGTACTGACCGCCTGAATCGACTAGGTAAAGAGTATTCATCTCTAACTGACCTGGTTCAGGTTGGTTCTCGTGGTTGTAGTGACACATAGCAGCGTTGCCGCCTGCTGCTGAAATTGTGTCAAAACTTAGGTCCATCAGCGTTGGGTCTTGTTCGCGGAATGATTGAACTTTGTCTGCTAGCACAGCTTCATTGTGCAGATTACCTTGCGCGACTTCTGCATCAATCCAAGATAGGAACTTCGCCATCGCCACACCATCACGAATGTGACACGCTTTCATGCCGGCAATTTCAGTTTCATTCTTTGCTGCCTTTGGCATTAGGCATGGGTCTGCTGCTTCAATGATATGAGCACCAGAGTTTTGTAGAACCAGCGTGTACCAAGCGTTACTGGTACCTGAATCGACAGATACATTTTTGCCTTCCAAAGATTGAAGGCGTGCTTCAAGCTCTGATGGGTGAGATACACGAATACCATTGCCAACGTGTGCTTCAAAGCCAGCCGGGATGCGTGCTGGGTCTAGGAAGAAATCGACGCTTTCATCGGCGTGAATGATCGCGTTGGATAACACAACAGGTAGGCGAGATACGTCCAAGCCACGAATGTTAAGCAACCAACATATTGAGTCAAGCTCGGTCAGGATAGCGGCGTCCGCACCTTTTGCTTTTAGTAAGCCAGCAATCTCAGCGCGCTTACTCTCGCTTGACTGACCAACGGCGTCGGTCGCCATTAGACGAACATCAGACACGACAGGCTCAGGGCGATCAGACCAAAGCTCATCAATTGGATTAGAAGAGAGTGTCGTTAGCTCAACTTTCTCTGCTAGTTTTGCTTGTGCGCCTTTCAACCAAGCAGCAGTGTGCATGCGTGGGTCGAATGCAACCTTGCTGCCTTGTGCTAGAGAACTGGTGATCCAATCTAAAGCCGGCTCTTCAATAAGGTGGCGATACTCAAATAACTCTGCTGGTACCTGCTTACGGACCTGAACCGTGTAGCGGCCATCAACAAAAATAGCAGCGTTCTCACGAGTGATAACCGCCGCACCAGCAGAGCCAGTGAAACCTGTTAACCAGTGAAGTCGCTCGTTATGAGCTGGAACGTATTCACCTAGATATTCGTCTTCATGTGGAATGATAACGGCATCTAGGTTGTTTGTTTCAAGCCAAGCTCGAACCGCAGCAACGCGTTCAGCAGTGATATTGTGCATCTGTGTTTATCCTTATTGTTAGGGTCCTTGTTAACACTCACAGTAGATATACATATGAGGGGACTTATTAGGTCAATAAGCTAGCGCTTTTGTTCGTTTGCTGCAAACGCTGTACGCCATTTTTATCTAAGATGCAGAGTTTTTTCTTTGATGATATCTCGCAACCAAGTTAGCGCTGGGTCATTTTCTCTATCACGGTGCCAAAATAGAGTGTATGCCATCGGCGGGAATTCCATTGGCAAAGGGACAACCACTAAGTCGAGTTGTTTGGCGACAAGGTAAGTAAAGTGGCTTGGTGCGGTAAAGACAAAGTCGGTGTAGGTACACAGGCTAGCGGCGCTATTGAAGTCCGGTACTGAGATTGCGATATCACGTTGATGCCCAAGGTCGGCAAGTTTGTAATCGAGCAGCCAACGGTCGTTACCATCGCATCTTACTTGTACATGACGCTGGGCGAGGTAGGTTTCTAGATCCCATTTGCCACTCAGAGCAGGGTGGTTGCGTCTTAACACACACATTTGTGCATCGCGATAGATCTCTTGTTCGCAGATATCGTCTGGCGGCAGCATGGTTAAACGTGCATCGTTAATGTCGATGTCTTTGCCGGTGAGTCCAATATCTAATTCACCAAGCTGTAGCTTCTTGAAGGTTTGTTCGGTCCACGCGTGGGTGTTGATATTGACCTTGGGTGCTTGTCGAAATATTGCTGGTAAGAAGTGTGGAAGAATCAGTGGGTAAACACTCTCAACGGCAGCGATGTGAAAGCTGTGGTCGCTGTTATTGGGAATGAATGTCTCAGGCTGAGTAAGCACATCAAGTTGGTTGATCAACGTTTCTAAGCGAGGCTTAAGGAAAACCGCTTTCGGTGTTGGCCGCAGGCCATGCGCACTTCGCGTGAAAAGAGGGTCATTAAATTGTTCGCGAAGCTTGGCTAATGACTTACTCACAGCCGATTGGCTCAGGCACAATCGATGTGCGGTGCGCGTGACGCTTAGCTCTTCCATCAGCACTTGTAAGCAAACCAGTAGGTTTAAGTCGAGGCGTGATAGTTTCTCAATATTCATGTGAGTTTCCTATTTGGAATAATGCTAATGAGTATATGCCATTTTTGTTCATATCTTTAGTTGGTTATTATGCACCTAAATTAACTCATTCGGAGAATCTTGTGCCTTCTAACGCGCTTCCAACCCCTAGTAAACTGCAGGTTGCTTTATTGGCAATGCTGGTTCTATTTAGCCCTTTGGCTATAGATATTTATCTTCCAGCTCTGCCACAAATTTCAACAGCGTTTCACGTGGAACATGCACTAGCACAAGATACGATTACCTGGTTTTTATTCGCTATGGGTGTCGGGCAATTATTTGCTGGCCCTTTGGCTGATAAGTTAGGACGTCGAACCGTTGCATTGGGAGGTGTTAGTATCTATGCATTGAGTGCTTGCTTGGCGTGGGCAGCTCAATCGATTGATATGATGCTAATGGCTCGGCTGCTACAAGGCTTAGGAGCTTGTGCGACTTCTGTAGCAGCCTTTGCAACGGTTCGCGATCTATTTGGCCCAGAGAAGAGTGGCCGTATGATCAGCTACCTTAATGGTGCAATCTGTTTTATTCCTGCTTTGGCACCCATTCTTGGCGCTTGGTTAACTCATCAATTTGGTTGGCGTTCGAACTTTAGCTTTATGGCAGGCTTCGCTGTCGTTGTTGGCACTATCCTATTTTTCCAAATGAAAGAGTCTAACCCTGCGACAGAAAAGGTTGCGGTGTTCAAGCTTGAGCGATACTGGTCCGTATTGAAAACACCATCATTCCTTTTCCACGCAACCTTGTGTCTGATGGCGATGGCAGTGATTCTCGCTTATGTCACCTCTGCACCGGTTGTGTTGATGGAAAACCTAGGCCTGACCATGAAAGAGTTTACTTTCTGGTTTGGTGTTAATGCGGCCATCAACATTGCAGCTGCGTTTACTGCACCTAAATTTATGGACCGCTTTGGTACCTATAAAGCACTGGTCGTTGGTATCTCAACGCTGGGTTTAGCGGGCGTGATTATGTTAGTGCTTGCAGAACACGCTAGCCCAATTGCATTCATGCTGCCAATCTTCTTGTCTTCAGTGGGTTTTGCTTGGATTCTCGGTGCTGCTGCTGGTAAGGCTCTTGAACCTTTCGGTGACCGTGCGGGCACAGCTGCTGCACTGCTTGGCTTGTTCCAAATGAGTGGCTCAGGGCTGCTTGTTGGTACCATGCAACGCCTTGATTTAACGTCTCAAGTGATGATTGCGCTGCAAATGTTCCTTATTGTTCCTGCGTTGTTAGTGCTTGCGAGCAAAGCAGGCAAGTCGTGGCACACGACGTTTGCTAAGGCGTAAGTCTCAAGGGTGACAAAATATACAAATGGCGGTTTGCGAAACGTTAAAACATGGTATATTTGTCACTCATTGAAACGTTAGTCCCCAACGGAAAATACTGTAATGTCATTAACAACCTACGAAATGGCGCGCGTCTTAGAACAAATGGAAGATGCACCTGAAAAGGTCATGTTTGGTAAACTGCTTAAAGAGCTAGGCAACCAAAGTGAAGAGCGTATTCGCAGTGCGGCAAAACAAGTTCCAATCGATACTTTACGAGACATCATTTACCAATTTCAGCGTGTGGTAGAGTCTCGTAAGGGTGAGCAGGTTCAGCTACTAGCAAAAGAGCTAGCTGAGCAAGGTATCTCTGCTGAAGAGCTACAAGCTTTTCTGAATAAGTAGTTTATCCCAGTTAAAAAGAAACCACTCAATTGAGTGGTTTTTTGCGTTTTGGGGTATATCAATTTAGTGCGAATGAAAGTTCGTTCTAACCTCTAAACTGCGCTTTCAAAATTCTATCAAGTGAGAATGGCCCGGCGCCCCACACGACAACGATAAGAATCATTAATCCCCACAACTGATGATCATAGAAGCCTTGCGCCCATAACACTGGGTAAGACACAACCGCAATGATATTGAACACGAACAGCACCGCTGCCATAGGTCGTGTTAATAGACCAAGCGCTAAGAATACCGGCAGAATCAATTCAGCTGCGGTGCCCATGTAGGCGGCTAACTCCCAAGGTAGCAATGGTACTTGGTATTCCAACTCAAACAAGTAAAGGGTGCTATCCCAAGTCGCTATCTTGGTCAGGCCAGAATTAAAGAATACCCACGCCACCCATAGGCGACAAAATAGCAGTAGCACCGGAACAAAGAGTGCTTGTGATTTCTCAATCAAACTGTCGTATTGAGCCATCATGTTCGTGACTGTGTTGTTATCCATATTATGTCTCCAATTCGGCATTGATTGAAAAGCCTGAGATGACGTTAAGCGCCATGACAGCATTCAGATGTTGTAGTAGTAAAGGGTCTATCGCTGAGAGCGTTTGATCCGATTGCAATTCGGTTAATAGCTGATGGCATTGTTCATTCAAGTGATGACTCTCAATCTGAGAGTTCTCGGCTCGAATTAACACTCCAAACTCAGGTTGGTTGATGTCTAACCCATCGAGTTGTTGCTGATAGATAGCGTGTTCAAGCGCGATAATCGTGTAGCTAGAATTAATGAGCGTTATTGAATCTTTGAGATGAAAGACTAAAGCGCCTTGTTGCTCTGGTGGCACATCAGCTAAACCAGCCAGAGGATGTTGGTCGACGTGTGATTCTGAAACGCATCTCACCAAGCTATCTTTTTTCCATTCATACAAAGCCACTTCACAGAGGTAAGGTGCAGCCTCAATAACCGCAGGAAAGGCTTGGATGGTTTGTTCAAAGTGTTCACCGTAACCACTGACATCACCAGAGGTTGATGGATAACTTAAGACATGTTGACGAGCCATTTGTTGGAAGCACTCTTCACCAACTAACATCTCGGTGAGTGGGTAGGTTGCAGCGAGTACCTCATTCAAGCTAATCACAAAGTTATTGCGATAAATCTGGATGCGCTGTTCATCAGTAAAATGGTCGCTCACTATGTCGCAGTGTTCACCACTGTTTTGGTAGCGTAGGGCGTTAGCAAATTCCGATTGAACTTTTGCTAGGGAGTGGCTCATGATGCGCGACTCCTTTGAATGAACTTGTCGTGTTGATACAAGATGTCACTGGCTTTGGTTGCTTCAGCCAATAAAACTTGTGGCTCTGGGATATCTAGATCCCACTCTATCAAGGTATGGCGCGAACCGTGTTGCTGTATCCATTGGGTGTAAAGCTGCCACACTTCATCACAGACAGGTTTACTGTGGGTGTCTATCCAGATCTCACCTTGTTCGAGTTTTTTCTTCGTGAAACCTGCCAAGTGAATCTCTTCCACTTTGTCTGCCGGTATTCCACTTAGATACTCTTCACAGCTGAAGCCATGATTAAAAGATGAGACAAAAATATTATTGAAATCGAGCAGTAGGCGACACTCGGTGCGCTTCTGTACCTCGGCTAAAAATTCCCATTCTGGGATGGTTGAATGCTTGAAGGCAAGGTAGCTCGATGGGTTCTCAATCAGCATAGGGCGTTGCAGGCTGTCTTGCACCTCGATGACATTGCGACAAAAGACCTCTAGCGCTTCTTCGGTATAAGGCAGCGGTAACAAGTCATTGAAGTAATGACCACCTGTCTGACTCCAGCTGAGATGATCAGAAACCAAGAAGGGTTCGATATCATCAATGAGCTCTTTTAATTGCACAAGATGATGTTGATTGATGCGCTCAACAGAACCTAGCGACAACCCAACACCGTGACAACTGATGTTGTGTGCGTGACGAATTTCTCTGAGTTGTTGGCGTTGCGGTGATTGAGCTAAGAAGTAGTTCTCGCTGTGAACTTCTAACCAACTTACTAAGGCTGGATTTTGGCTAAAGAAGTCCAAGTGCGGTGTTCTAAGGCCAACCCCTGTGTGGGGGTGAAGAGTTTCAGTCACAACGATTCTCCTAATAAGAAGTGGAGGTGAGCTGAGTGTCAGCTCACCATACTAAGCAGCTCAATTATGATGATTGAGTGTTACCACCTGATAATTTGCCACATAGCCCTTTAGGTACGACTACGAATGCATCGGATTGGTTGTCTTCTTTTGCTGTACCCGCACATGAGCTTGTTTTGGTTGCACAATCATTTTGGCCAGCTTTTGCCACGCCGTAGCATTTTTCTTTTGCTGCTGCTTCCGCAGGTGCTGATGTAAGAACTGCACCGCCGAACGCTAGTACACTTGTGATTGCAGCTGTAACAGCAAGATTAGAATTTTTCATAGTCATTCCCTCTAGGACTTAATAGTATTTTGATATCGCAGGTTAATGGATTGTTAACTTGCTTACTAAAAAGGATAGGAACAACCGAGAAATAATTTCACGGCATTATAAAAAATATCAATATATATGATGTTTTATATTTTAAGTTATTGAATTTATGATGTTAATTTTTGATTGTTTTTTCTTCTTATTATCCTAAACGCAGCCTAGTGTTTAGGTTATAATCAACTTTTATGTATAAATACCCAGTAGTGAGCATATCCAATGATAGATCCTTCGCTTTTACTCGATGGCCTAAACGATAAACAACGTGAGGCGGTCGCGGCACCTTTAGAAAACCTACTTATTCTGGCAGGTGCTGGCAGTGGTAAAACGCGAGTGTTGGTGCATCGTATCGCTTGGCTGCAAAGTGTAGAGCAAGCATCACCGTTCTCTATTATGTCAGTTACCTTCACTAACAAAGCGGCAGCAGAAATGCGTGGTCGTATTGAAGAGTTGATGATGGGTAGTTCGTCAGGCATGTGGAACGGCACCTTCCACGGTATTTGTCACCGCATCCTTCGTGCTCACTACCTAGATGCAAAACTGCCAGAAGATTTCCAGATCATAGATTCTGATGATCAGATTCGTTTGCTACGTCGCTTAATCAAGGCGCAAAATCTTGATGAAAAGCAGTGGCCTGCCAAGCAAGCTTCTTGGTGGATCAATGGCAAGAAAGACGAGGGGTTACGCCCAAGTCACATTGACGCCTACCATGATCCAATAACTCAAACGTGGTTAAAGATTTATTCTGCTTACCAAGAAGCATGTGACCGTGCTGGTTTGGTCGACTTTGCGGAAATCTTGCTGAGATCGCATGAACTATTACGCGATAAGAAACACATCCGAGAGCACTACCAAGCTCGCTTTAAGCATATCCTTGTCGACGAATTCCAAGATACCAACAACATCCAATATGCTTGGCTGCGTATGATGGCAGGCCCAGATTGTCGCGTGATGATCGTAGGCGATGATGACCAATCTATCTATGGCTGGCGTGGTGCGAAGATCGAAAATATTCAGAAGTTCTTGGATGAATTCCCAGGTGCTTCGACGGTTCGACTTGAACAAAACTATCGTTCAACCAAAACCATTCTGCAGGCGTCGAACGAGCTTATCTCGAACAACACCGAACGTATGGGTAAAGAGCTGTGGACCGATGGCAACGATGGCGAGCCAATCTCTGTGTACTCGGCTTATAACGAGTTAGATGAAGCGCGTTTCACTGTTAGCAAAATCAAAGAGTGGCAGGAGAAAGGCGGCGCGCTAGAAGATACCGCAATGCTTTATCGTAATAACGCCCAATCTCGAGTTCTTGAAGAAGCTTTGATTCAAGGTGGTCTACCTTACCGAATCTACGGCGGTATGCGATTCTTCGAGCGTCAAGAAATCAGAGATGCCTTGAGCTACATGCGCTTAATGAGCAACCGCAGTAATGATGCGGCATTTGAACGTGTGGTTAATACGCCAACGCGTGGCTTGGGCGATAAAACGTTAGAAACGATTCGTCTTGCCGCTCGTGATCGTGGTGCAACCATGTGGGAAGCCAGTGTTGCTTTGATAGAAGAGCAAGTGCTACCCGGTCGTGCTGCGGGTGCATTGAGTCGCTTTATCGAGCTGATTAATGCGCTTGAAGATGACACGTTGGAACTTAGCCTGCATGAACAAACTGACCACGTGATTAAATCGTCGGGTCTGTTTGCGATGTACGAGCAAGAGAAGGGTGAGAAGTCGAAGGCACGTATTGAGAACTTGGAAGAATTGGTAACGGCAACACGTCAGTTTGAAAAGCCAGAAGAAGCGGATGAAATGAGTATGCTTACTGCTTTCTTGACTCATGCAGCGTTAGAGGCGGGTGAAGGTCAGGCTGATGAGTTTGATGACGCGGTTCAATTAATGACTTTGCACAGTGCCAAAGGCCTAGAGTTTCCTATGGTATTCATGGTTGGCGTTGAAGAGGGCATGTTCCCAAGCCAGATGTCTGCTGAAGAAGCGGGGCGTTTGGAAGAAGAACGTCGTCTGTGTTACGTCGGCATGACCCGTGCGATGGAGAAGCTCTACATCACTTACGCAGAGATGCGTCGTTTGTACGGGCAAGACAAGTACCACAAACCGTCACGCTTTATTCGTGAGCTACCAGAGACCTGTCTGGATGAAGTACGTATGAAGGCGCAAGTGAGCCGTCCTGCAAGCAGCGGTCGCTTTAGCCAAACCGCCGTGAAAGAGAATTTCAATGAAACGGGCTTTAGCTTGGGCTCGCGCGTTAAGCACCCTAAGTTTGGTGAAGGTACCATCATCAACTTCGAGGGAAGTGGCCCGCAGAGCCGAGTTCAAGTCGCGTTTAACGGTGAAGGCATCAAGTGGTTAGTGACGGCTTACGCGCGTTTAGAACAGTTGTAATCCGCTACTTCAGCATTTAGAAAGCCGTTTGGTTTTTAAAAACCGTTCAGCATTTAAAAGTAATCCGCATTAAAAACAGAAAGAGCAGCCAATGGCTGCTCTTTTTTATAGCTCGGAACCAGTCTAAATAGGTTGAATCGAGCTTAAGGCATTTCTGCCTAGGAAGAAGATTTACAGTGCTGCAAGTGCCGCTTCGTAGTTTGGTTCTTCAGTGATCTCTGCAACCAACTCGCTGTGTGTTACCACACCTTTTTCATCAACAACCACAACTGCACGTGTAGTTAGACCAGACAGTGGGCCTTCAGCAATCGCCACGCCGTAGTCTGATGCGAACGCAGGAGAACGGAAAGTTGAAGCGTGTTGAACGCCTTCAATGCCTTCTAGTTCGCAGAAGCGACCCGCAGCAAACGGTAGGTCAGCAGAAATACAAACCACAACCGTATTTTCAAGCTCAGCCGCTTTTGCGTTGAACGTACGTACGCTCGTTGCACAAGTTGCTGTGTCGATGCTTGGGAAGATGTTTAGAACCACTTTCTTGCCTTCAAGAGAAGCAAGAGTCAGTTCAGAAAGATCGCCTGCAGCAAGTGCAAAGCTTGGTGCTTGTTCGCCAGTTTGTGGGAATGTGCCGGTTAGCGGTACAGCAGCGCCTTTGAAGGTAACGTGTGACATGAATTGTCCTTAGTTTAATTATGGTTATGAAACTAGTTGAGCCTAGTTCGACTTACGTTACTCTGAAGTGGTTAAGAAGTGAATGCTTTAAATGTCAGAATTGTAATCAAAGGTCTTTGATTTATTTGCTGACAAGGGAATAAATGAAACGGCAGATAAAGAAAAACCCCGAGAGCTTGCGCTCATCGGGGTCTATAGTCTTACTCGCAGCAATCCGGCTACTAAGTGTGCTCCATGCATCAAATCCATGATAGTGTGCTGTTATCCTTCAGCGTATTCCTTTCGTCGCCTTCCTAGCGGTGTCCTTGATCTTATCCTGATCTGCCAACAATCCTCGTTAGCGCGCGTCACTTGTTCCTTGAGCGGTGTCCTTTACATCATCCTGATGTTCAGTCCTTTCCTCGTCCAGAGGTGTCCATTGTCTTTCCTTAGTAGCAACCATCCTAGTTACTATTGCGTCCATTCAATGTCCATTTCGCTATCCATGCCGATTATTCATCCTGAGTAATCGAATCTTCATCCTGAAGATAACCAAGTCCTTGGCGTTTCCTGTTCCGTGTCAGCATCCTTCCGACACCATTCATATTACCGATTCCTTATTTATCAGCAATGGTGCATAAGGGAATTTCTATATAATTATTTGAGTGATAAATGTACGTATCGTTTTATTTCAATTGGTTACGATATGTAGGTGACTAATTTCGCAGTTAAATATCGATATTTACTCACTGCCTTGTGAGAGATCTCGCACAAGACAGGGAGTAAAAAGGGAGTATTTTCCCTTATTGGCCGATAGCTGCACCTTCACGACGAGGGTCTGCAGCACCTTCTAGACCATCTTTTGTGATGCGAATCGCGTGTAAACCAGAGTTAAGATCGCGAACGTTGACCTCAAATCCCATCTTTTCTAGCTCAGGTTTGAAGTTTTCCGCTGATGTTCCTTTTTCCAAATCTAAGGTACCGAAGCGGTTTAGGAAGTGTGGTTGGTTGATCGCTTGCTGAATATCCATGTCCCATTGGGTATGAGCAATGATCGCTTGTGCGACATAACCTATGATACGACTGCCGCCCGGAGAGCCAATCGCCATGTAAGGTTGATCGTCTTGCATGATGATGGTCGGTGCCATAGAAGAGCGCGGACGCTTACCCGGTTCAAGTCGGTTGGCGATAGGCTTGCCATCGTTGTGGGTCTTGAATGAGAAATCCGTCAGTTCGTTGTTGAGTAGGAAGCCTCTTACCATCAAGCGTGAGCCAAAGGCATTCTCAATGGTGGTGGTCATCGACACGACATTGCCATCACTATCGACAATGTTGAAGTGGCTGGTGGATGGCAACTCAATAGAAACATCTTGGCTTCTCTGCATCGCATGATCCCACGGGGGGGTGCCTGAAGGTGCGCTGTCTAATGCCTTACCTGCGGTAATTAACTGAGCACGCTCCTGCAAATAGTCAGTATTCACTAACCCTTGGGTTGGCATAGGCACATAATCTTGGTCTGCCATGTACATACCACGGTCTGAAAAGGCTAAGCGAGAAGCGTCTGCTAACACTTGCCAAGATTTTGCGTCGTATGGCCCCCATGATTTGAGGTCAAATTGCTCAGTCATTGCAAGGATTTGCCCAACCGTTAACGCACCAGAGCTTGGTGGCCCCATTCCACAAATATCGTAGCTCTCATAAGCAGAACAAACCGGCTCGCGCTGCTTGATCGAATAAGCGTCGAAATCTTTCTGCGCCAATACGCCAGGGTTACCTTTCGCTGTTTGCACAGTATTAATGATGTCGGCAGAGATCTCACCTTGGTAGAAGGCTTTAGCACCATCCTTCGAGATAGCGTTTAACGTTGCCGCGTATTCAGGGTTCTTAAGCTGCGTGCCAGCGGCTTTCGGGCTGCCATCGGCATTGAAGAAGTAGGCTTTAGTTGTCGCAAATCGGCTCAGTCGCTCTTGGTCATTCTCAATCAAGGTGGCTAAACGTGGACTGATGGTGAAACCTTCTTCTGCCAGTTGAGCGATAGGTTTAATCAGTGATGCCCATTCTAACTTGCCGTATTTCTGGTGAGTGTCCCACAGCAATTGCACCGTGCCCGGCGTGGCAACAGAACGACCGCCAACCACGGCATCATAGAATTTAAGCGGTTGTCCGTTTTCGTCTTGGAATAGACGTGGGGTGGCATCAAGTGGCGCAGTTTCACGGCCATCGTAGGTCTTGAGCTGTTTGTCTTTGCCATCAAAATAGACAAGGAACGCGCCGCCACCAATACCTGATGACTGAGGTTCCACTAAGCCAAGCATAAGCTGCACGGCAACCATGGCATCAATGGCGTTACCATCACGGGCAAGTACATCAGCGCCAGCTTGTGTTGCTAATGGGTTGGCCGCTGTGACCATCCAATCGTTGGCTTTAACGAGCTGTTTGGTTTCTAAACCACTACTATGTTCGGGTGCGACGGAATCGGCAGCTTGATTTGCCCAACTGACGTGAGAGGCAAAAAGTAGGGTAGAAGTGGCGAGGGTTGTTAGTTTTGTTTTCCACTGCATGATCTTCTCCTTTTAATATGCAGAGCTAGATTGGCAGTGGAAAGATTAGATAGCCAGTGCGTTGTTAACGAATTGTAATCTTGATTCGAATTTAAGCGATTAAACCGGACAGCGACTGCCAAAGAATACTCACGCCAATAAGGCTGAATACCACGCCACATAAGCCATCGATGTATACCGTTGCTTCGCTAAGTTTCTTCTGTAGAGCCTTAGTCGAAAGCATCCACGCCAGTAGTGAAAACCAAAACAGAGACAGACCGAACAGGATGATAAGCGCAAAGCCTTTACCTGATAGAGACATGTCGGCAGGCACTAAGCTCGACATCAAGCTGATAAAGAACACCAAAGCCTTTGGGTTGAGAATATTGGTTGCAAACCCTTTCGAAAATGCCTGACGCTTGTTGGTCAGAATCAGATCTTTGGCATTGACGGTATCGTCGTCATCGTCGTGGTTCTGAATGATTTGCCAGGTGGCTTTAAGTGCACCGTAACCTAAGTACAGCAAGTAGCTACCGCCAGCCAATTGGATAATGGCAAATAGGGTTGGTTGCTGGTGGACTAGGTAACTGATTCCCGTCAGACTCAGTAACGAATGCAGTAAGATCCCGCAAGATAAACCAAGCGCAATGTACAAGCCTGTTTGTCTGCCGTGGCGTGTCGCATTTTGCACGACTAACGCAAAGTCTGGGCCTGGGCTCATCAAAGCGATGAAATGGATAGAGGCGAGGGTGATCAGTATGGTGACTTCGTTCATGTCAGTTCTCAATAACGTTGCCGCTATTTTAAATAAGTAATCGTATTGAGCGTAGCTTACCGCGATTTGAAATCGAGCAATTGTAAATTATCAACACTTAGTTGATTTGTGAGGGTGGTACGCCGAATGTGGTTTTGAATGCTTTGGAGAAGTGTGCTTGATCATAGAAGCCTACTTGGTGCGCGACCTTAGTACCACAGATCCCAGATTTAATCAGGCGCATGCTCTGCTCCATACGTAAACGGCTCAGCCACGCATAAGGGGTGATGCCCATTCTGTTCTTAAAGTGGCGTTGGAATTGAGTTGTGGTTAAGCCGCACAGCTCAGACAGTTGTTCTAATCGCACTGGCTGGTCCAAATTCGCCATCAAATAGTCTTTGAGTGTATCTATCGATTGATTGCCCAGCTTAATATCGCTCTTCGATCCAAATTTGGCATAACGATCGACGATCGTCGAGAATCCCTCGAATGGTAAGCAATCTTGAGCGAGTTGGCTGATGTTTTGATTGATTAATAGACTATGTAAGTTACGTAATTGTAAAAATGCCGCCTGATCGGAGAGGATCAACTCAGAAAAGCCCAATGTGTGACCATTTTGCTTGGGATCGGCAAGATCTTGAAACCATTGGGGAGAAACTGCAAACACACTGACTTGATAGCCTGAATCGAGTTTGGAGTGTCCATCATGCAGCTCATCAGGTGGCATGATAACAACTTGGCCTGCACCGACATGGTGGCTTGTCCCTTTATAGGCGAATTTTTGCTGCCCTTGGGTAATCAAGCCAATGTGAAAGTCCAAATGATAGTGGCGTTGAAAGGCAAACTCTTGGTATTGAGCTTGGATCAGGCTGATATCTTCTGTTGGGGTAGAGTAATAGTGGACTTTATCCATGGTACAAAAAAGCTTGGTCAAATAGTCATCAATTCAACCAAGCTTATCTGCGTATTAAGGGATTGTCTTGTAAAAAACGATCAATATCACTGTTTCGCGCGTTTGTTCTTCTTGTTGTTACGCAGGCCATCAAAGCTGAAAATAACCAGTGCTCCCCATATGAAAGCAAAGGTGATCGCTTTATCTGATGTAAAGGCTTCACCGTAAATCAGAACCGCCAGTAAGAACATCAAGCTTGGACCGATGTACTGGAAGAAACCGAGTGTCGATAGCTTCAAGCGAGTTGCAGCGCCAGTAAAACACAGTAATGGAACCGTGGTGATCACACCTGCCGCAACCAGTAACAGGTTGAGTTGCATCGGGTTCATCGATAGGTTTGAGGTCGGGCTATCGGCAATAAACAGTAAGTAGGCTGCGGCGAGAGGCAGCATCACCAGAGTTTCAATGAACAGACCCGTTTGCGCTTCTAAGCTGACTTTCTTACGCAGCAAGCCATAAAAACCAAAGCTAAAGGCTAGGGCAATGGCGACGATTGGTACTGAGCCGAAGGCAATCAATTGGATTAATACGCCAATCGCAGCCAGAGCCACAGCAAACCATTGCAGCTTACGTAAGCGTTCGCCGAGGAAGAGCATCCCCAGTAACACATTAATCAACGGGTTGATGTAATACCCCAAACTGGCATCGAGCATGTGATTGGAGTTCACCGCCCAGATAAAGATCAGCCAGTTAGCACCCACCAAAATAGAGGTCGCTACCAAATAGAGCATTTTTGGTTTTGAGGTCAGGGTGTCGCGGACTTTACGCCAGCTGCGGCCAATGTGCAGTAAGAAAGCGAGTAGGAAAAAAGACCATACTACACGGTGGCTGAGGATCTCTAACGGGGAAACGTCACTTAAAGATTTGAAATATATAGGGGCGATACCCCACATTGTGTAGGCGCCGACGGCAAGCAAAACTCCTTGGCGCGTACGTTGTTGTTCTTCCTGTGTCATGCATCTTTCTCTAGCACTGAGTGCTTATTAATAAGATTTATAAGAGAGTTGGTCAGTATAGGAGCGATAACCCTTTTCACCTAACAATTTGCGGTTTAATTCGCCAGCGTTCCCCTCTACAATGTGCGACTTGCTTGCCGAAGATGCTTGCTGATTTCATACCTCGATTAGGAACCACAATGACCGCCACTCTGATTGCTGAGCAAATACCAACTCCCGCGAATGATGCGCAAACCATCTTACAAGATGTGTTTGGCTATCAAAGCTTTCGCGATGGTCAGCAAGAGGTCATTGATTTGGCCGTTGAAGGCAAAGATAGCTTGGTGATTATGCCAACCGGTGGTGGCAAATCTCTGTGTTACCAAATACCGGCTTTGGTTCGTGAAGGGCTGACTCTGGTTATCTCGCCGCTGATCTCGTTGATGAAAGACCAAGTCGATCAACTGAAGGCCAATGGTGTTGCCGCTGAGTGTATTAACTCTTCAATGCCACGTGACCAGTTGTTGAATGTGTTCAATCGTATGAACTCAGGTCAGTTGAAAATGGTGTATGTGTCGCCAGAGCGCGTGTTGATGCGTGACTTTATCGAGCGCCTTCAAGGTTTACCGCTTTCAATGATTGCAGTCGATGAAGCGCACTGTATCTCTCAATGGGGTCACGACTTCCGCCCTGAATACGCATCATTAGGTCAGCTTAAGCAATATTTTCCGCATGTGCCTTACATGGCGCTCACAGCAACCGCTGATGATGCGACGCGTAAAGATATTATCTCGCGCTTACAGCTCCTAGATCCGCACACTTACTTAGGCAGCTTTGATCGCCCTAATATTCGCTACAACCTAGTTGAGAAGCACAAACCCGTCTCACAGGTGGTTCGCTACCTAGAAACGCAAAAGGGCAATTGCGGCATCATCTACTGTGGTAGCCGTAAGAAAGTGGAGATGGTGACCGAGAAGCTATGCAATAACGGTATTCGCGCTGCGGGTTATCATGCAGGTATGGACACCGATGAGCGTGCTTACGTTCAAGAAGCCTTCCAACGTGATGATATTCAGATCGTGGTCGCGACTGTTGCCTTCGGTATGGGCATCAACAAACCCAACGTACGCTTTGTGGTGCACTTTGATATCCCACGCAATATCGAGTCTTACTATCAAGAGACCGGTCGTGCAGGTCGCGATGGTTTGCCTGCTGAAGCGATGATGTTGTTTGACCCGGCTGATATGGGTTGGCTGCGTCGTATGCTGGATGAGAAAGAAGAAGGCCCACAGAAACAAGTTGAGATGCACAAGCTGAATGCGATGAGTGCTTTTGCCGAAGCGCAAACGTGTCGTCGTCAGGTTCTGCTTAACTACTTTGGTGAGTATCGTGAGAAGCAATGTGGCAACTGCGATATTTGTCTCGATCCACCCAAGCATTTTGATGCGACCCAAGAGGCGCAGAAAGCCTTGTCTTGTGTGTACCGTGTGAACCAGTCGTTTGGTATGGGCTACGTGGTTGAAGTGATGCGTGGTATGCAGAATATCCGTGTCCGCGATAATGGCCACGATAAGCTATCTACCTACGGTATTGGCCGAGACCATAGCCACGATTACTGGATCAGTATCTTCCGTCAGCTTATTCATAAAGGTTTGTTGTTCCAAAACATCACTCGTAACTCGACATTACAGTTAACAGAAGAAGCCCGCCCGTTACTGCGTGGTGAGATGTCTTTGGAGTTGGCTGTTCCTCGTTTAGATACCGCGGTGCGTAATGCGAAGTCCGATAAACTGAGCAGTAAGAACTACGATAAGAAGTTGTTTGCGAAACTGCGTAAGCTGCGTAAGTCGATTGCTGATGAAGATGGCTTGCCACCTTATGTGGTATTCAGTGATGCGACCTTGATTGATATGGCTGAAATACTGCCTACTTCATACGGAGAAATGCTGGCAGTCAACGGTGTTGGTCAACGTAAACTGGATAAGTACGCAGACCCATTCCTAGATCTGATTCAAGAACACATCACCACACACGGCTAGTTTGCAAGAAACGTCTAACTAATAGAAAAAGAATAAGGTTAATAGGGACATGACAACACAAACAGAATTTGGCTTAAGAGAATATTTAGCTGAGGAAGGGCGTTTATTGATTACGTCTCCAAGTTTTGATTTTGATTCTTACGAAGTGCTAGGTGAAAAGCTGGTGGCGTTGCTGTCAGCGTCAGTTGTTGAAAAACAATGGGATGCCGATATGCATTCTTGGCTGATTGATTTTGAAGATTGCCGAATGTTCTTAAAGTCTGAACATTATAGTGAATCAATTTGGTTTGAGTCGTTAAACGCGGAAGAAAGCCGAGAAGAGTTTGATTATCTCGCGACGCTTTTCAAGCGCGGTTTTTAACTTTTGGCATCGCTTCTAAAACACAGCTTCTAGCGCTATTCACCAATAAAAGTGAGAATAAACGTTTGCGTTTGTTCTCACCGTTGCAGCCAATATTGATTAATGTATAATCGCCCGCCGCTCAGCAGAGCAATTTTTAGATACATTTTTTAATTCACATTCTTGGTAAGAGCTTTCTTGGATAATTCGAAGAAATGACTCGATTTGGGTTCCCTCACCCCCAAACCAAACTAAAAAGGTACAGCATGAGTAACTTTACCCCTGCGCAACAGCGCAAAGCCCTAGCACTATTAGTTTTGTTCCATTTGGTGATTATTGCGTCAAGCAACTATCTGGTTCAGCTGCCTTTTACCGTCTTCGGTATGCACACCACTTGGGGTGCTTTCACTTTCCCGTTTATCTTCCTAGCGACCGATCTAACCGTACGTATTTTTGGCGCGCAGCTTGCTCGTAAAATCATTTTCTTAGTGATGTTACCAGCGCTGGCCGTTTCTTATTTCTTGTCAGTGGTGTTCTTTGAAGGTTCATTCCAAGGCTTTAGCCAACTAGGTGAGTTCAACTTGTTTGTTGCACGTATCGCCGCGGCGAGCTTCATGGCTTATTTATTAGGTCAGATTTTGGATGTGCATGTTTTCAACCGCCTACGTCAGCTTAAACAGTGGTGGGTAGCCCCAACATGCTCAACGTTATTCGGTAATGCCATTGATACCATCGCGTTCTTTGCGATTGCTTTCTACCAAAGCCCAGATCCATTTATGGCCGAGCATTGGACTGAGATTGCTTTAGTCGATTACGGATTCAAACTTATCATCAGCCTAGGCTTGTTCGTGCCTATGTACGGCGTGCTTCTTAACTACATTGTTAGAAAGCTAACCGCAGTGAACCCTGACTTTAAAGCGACAGGCGTGAACGCTTAAGTTTGAGATTTGTAACACAAAGCATTAATGCAGCGATAAGAAAAAGCCCAAGTTAGTCTACTAACTTGGGCTTTTTTAATTTCTAGCGTCAGATACTAATATCAGAGGCATTTAATATTCAATGGCCAGCCAATATCGGTTTGTCTATTCGACTCGATCTCTAGCTCAGCAGCGGTCAGCGGGTTGTCTGCTAGCCATTGCTTAGAAAGCGCTAAGGTCAAGTTGTTACCATCGGTTGCAAGCTTAAACTCAGGCTCTAGCGCTGGATTGCGACGGTGAGTCAACAAAATAGCCAAACGCAGAATACGTAAGATACGCTTGCTGCTGGTGCCTGAGATAGCGTGTTGCTCTGGTAATGAAGTTAACTGCTCACGGTAGCGACGAGTTAACTCACCCAAGTAGTGCTTTTGCGCTCGAGTAAAGCCAGGCAGGTCTAAGTTCTGCAGCAGGTAAGCGCTGTGCTCACCACCTTTTTTGAAATCGATGGTTAAACCAATCTCGTGAAGCTTAGCTGCCGTTTGCAATAGCACACCAGCTTGAGGTTCTGAAACCCACGATTCGGCGCCTGCTTGGTCTAGCAGCGTTTGTGCGACTACAGCAACTTGTTCACCGTAGCTTACGTCCATTTGGTAGCGTGATTGCACGCTCTTAATGGTACGTGCTCGGATATCTTCTTGGCGTAGCTCATCAACCATCTCGTAAGCTAGGCCTTCACGGAGTGCACCGCCTGCGAGTGTCATTGAATCTATTTCAAGCAGCTCAAAAATCGCAATAAGAATAGAAAGGCCACTCGGGAACACTAATGCGCGTTCAAGAGTCAGTCCTTCGATTTCTAGCTCTTCCAAGCGCTCAGTAATCATAGCTTGTTTCTGTAGGCGCTTAAGTTTGGCATGAGTAATCACTTCATCCATGCCTTGCGCCAACATGATCTCTTGCAGTGCTTGAACGGTGCCACTGGCGCCCACACACACATCCCATCCGATATCTGTGTAGCTATCTAGGATAGGAGCCAACGTCGACTTCGCCGCTTCAATGGCGTTGTTGAAGTTGGTTGCGGTTAATTGGCGGTCTTTAAAGTGGCGCTCAAGCCAAGTAACACAGCCCATCTTCAGGCTGGTTAGGGCTTTCGCTGAGAAGCCTTCACCAATGATCATCTCGGTGCTTGCGCCACCAATATCAACAACCAGTCGGCGGCCGCTGCCACCAGAAGTGTGTGCTACGCCTTTATAGATAGTCGCAGCTTCTTCTTCACCGGAGATAACATTGATGTCGTAACCAAGGATCTGGTTCGCTTTCTCTAGAAATATATCCACATTGATAGCAGTACGTAGGGTCGCTGTACCGACAATGCGGATATTTTCTTTCGGAATATCTTGCAGTCGCTCTGCAAAGAGACTCAAACAGTCCCAACCGCGCTGCATGGCTTCTGTACTAAGCGCATTATTTTCATCTAAGCCTGCAGCTAAACGCACTTTGCGCTTAATTTTAGCCATGGTTTGTACGCTGCCATCGATATGACGCACAACGAGCATATGAAAACTGTTCGACCCGAGGTCGATTGCAGCGTAAAGCGGGGGTGACACTGTTTGACTCATAAGCGACTAAGCTTCCTTGTTATGACGCGGTTGGCGTGGGCGACGGTTCTGGTTTGGTTTACGGTTACCGTTGCGTGGGCCATTGTTGTTTGAGCGGCGTTGTTGCGGGTTACGTGTACGTAAGCGCAATGGTGCTGGTAGATCTTCTAGCAGTGCTGAAGCATCGTAGTCAGACACAGGGATAGCGTGCTCAATGTATTCTTCGATTGGTGGCAAGTTGATTGCGTAATCTTCGCAAGCAAAGCTGATCGAGTGACCACTTGCACCTGCACGACCGGTACGGCCGATACGGTGAACGTAATCTTCACAGTCATCAGGTAGGTCGAAGTTGAATACGTGTGTTACTTGAGGAATGTGTAGGCCACGTGCTGCAACGTCGGTTGCGACAAGCAGGTCAACATCACCTTTAGTGAATTGCTCAAGAATCTTTTCACGTTTCTTCTGAGGAACATCGCCAGTTAGCAGGCCAACACGGTGACCATCTGCAGCTAGGTGACCCCAAACAGACTCACATTTGTGCTTAGTATTAGCGAAGATGATAGCGCGCTCTGGCCATTCTTCTTCAACTAGAGTCTGCAGCAGTGCCATTTTGTGTTCGTTTGATGGGTAGAACAGCTCTTCCTGGATGCGGTGACCTGTTTTACGCTCTGGCTCAACAACAACATGCTCTGGGTTGTGCATGTGTTCGAACGCTAGCTCTTGTACGCGGTAAGACAATGTCGCAGAGAACAGCATGTTCAGGCGATCTTTTGGCTCAGGCATACGGCGGAACAAGAAGCGGATGTCTTTGATGAAGCCAAGATCGAACATGCGATCAGCTTCGTCAAGAACAACAGCTTGAATGTGGTTAAGGTTAAATACCTTCTGCTTGTAGAAATCGATGATGCGGCCAGTTGTACCAATTAAGATATCTGCGCCTTCTTCGATCTTACCTAGCTGCTTGTCGTAGCTTTCGCCACCGTAAGCAAGTGCTGCCTTGATACCTGTGCTTTCAACCAGAGAGTCAGCATCGTTGTAGATCTGAATCGCGAGTTCACGCGTTGGTGCCATAATAATCGCACGTGGCTGGTTAGGCTTACGCCCTTCATGCTCAGGTGTTTTTAGCAGGTGGTTAAAAGTAGCAGTAAGAAACGCAAGCGTTTTACCAGTACCCGTTTGGGCCTGGCCTGCAATGTCTTGGCCGGTGAGCAGTACCGGGAGCGCCAAGGCTTGGATAGGGGTACAATAATCGAACCCTTTTTTCTCCAATCCTTCAATGACTTGCGGAAGTAAATCCAAGTCGGCGAACTTTTGCTCTGTGATATGCGTCTTTTTCATTGCTATAGAATATCAGCTTAAGCTTGCAATACGAAAGTAAATACATTCCAATAGGGCATCTATTTACTGGTTATCATCCAACCAGTTCTAAAAAATACATTGGAGTGGAAGATGAGTGATAAGATTTTGCAGCTAACTGATGACGGTTTTGATAACGATGTAATCAATGCTGCAGGCCCTGTTCTTGTTGATTTTTGGGCAGAATGGTGTGGTCCATGTAAAATGATTGCGCCGATTCTTGATGAAATCGCAGACGAGTACGAAGGCAAGCTCACAATCGGTAAATTAAATATCGACCAAAATGCTGGTACTCCACCAAAGTTTGGTATTCGCGGTATTCCAACGCTACTTCTTTTTAAAGATGGCGGCGTAGCAGCGACTAAAGTTGGTGCATTATCTAAAACTCAACTTAAAGAGTTCTTAGACGCTAACCTATAATCAGGTCAGCATTTGAAAAGAAACCGTGCAGTTAACAAATGCGCGGTTTTGTTTTTTCTAAGCTATGGACTAGTCTTAGTTTTAGTGCTAATTTATCGCACGTTAATTGAACGAATTTCTCTTCTTGGTCGATCCTGTGACCAAATCCTTCTTAACTTAAGAAAACAGATCCTATTTTGACTAAACAAACTTCCACCACTATGAATCTTACTGAACTGAAGAACAGACCTGTGTCTGAGCTTGTTAAACTTAGCGAAAGCTTAGGTCTTGAAAATCAAGCTCGCCTAAGAAAACAAGACATTATCTTCTCCATCCTTAAAGCGCATGCAAAAAGTGGTGAAGACATCTTTGGTGATGGTGTTCTAGAAATTCTTCAAGACGGTTTTGGTTTCCTACGTAGCGCCGACAGTTCATACCTGGCTGGCCCAGATGATATCTACGTATCACCAAGCCAAATTCGTCGTTTTAACCTACGTACAGGTGACTCTATTGGCGGTAAAATCCGTCCACCTAAAGACGGTGAGCGTTACTTTGCACTGCTTAAAGTAAACACGGTTAACTACGACAAGCCAGACAACGCTCGTAACAAGATTCTTTTCGAAAACCTTACTCCTCTTCACGCTAACGAACGTATGGTGATGGAAGCGGGTAATGGTGCGACTGAAGATATTACGGCTCGTATTCTTGACCTTGCATCTCCAATTGGTAAAGGTCAGCGTGGTCTGATTGTTGCTCCGCCTAAAGCGGGTAAGACAATGCTTCTGCAAAACATTGCTCAAAGCATTGCACGTAACCATCCTGAGTGTGAACTAATGGTTCTACTTATCGATGAGCGTCCAGAAGAAGTAACAGAAATGCAGCGTCTAGTTAAAGGCGAAGTCGTTGCTTCAACATTCGATGAGCCAGCATCTCGCCACGTACAAGTTGCAGAAATGGTTATCGAGAAAGCGAAACGCCTTGTTGAACACAAGAAAGACGTAGTTATCCTACTGGATTCTATTACTCGTCTAGCTCGTGCTTACAACACTGTGATTCCTTCATCAGGTAAAGTTCTTACTGGTGGTGTTGATGCGAATGCTCTACATCGTCCTAAGCGTTTCTTCGGTGCGGCACGTAACGTAGAAGAAGGCGGTAGCTTAACGATCATCGCAACAGCACTGGTTGATACTGGTTCTAAGATGGATGAAGTTATCTACGAAGAATTCAAAGGTACAGGTAACATGGAACTGCACCTTAACCGTAAGATTGCTGAAAAACGCGTATTCCCAGCGATTGATTTCAACCGCTCTGGTACTCGTCGTGAAGAGCTTCTTACCAAGAACGATGAACTACAGAAGATGTGGATCCTGCGTAAGATTGTTCACCCAATGGGCGAAATCGACGCAATGGAATTCCTTATCGACAAGCTAGCAATGACGAAAACGAACGATGAGTTCTTTGACGCAATGCGTCGTCAGTAATATTGATTAGCTGATCGTTATTTAATAAGCGCTGCCCTCGGGTGGCGCTTTTTATTTGCATTTTGTAGCGCCAGCTTGCAGAATGAGCAAAAGTGTTACAAGGAAGTTAAAATGCAACATGGACTGTTGTCATCATTACTCCTGTCTACTTCACTGTTATTTTCACCGGTTGGTATGAGCTATGCCACCGAGATGTCTCCACTTACAGTAGAGTCTTGGCTTGAGAATGATCAAGTAAAACTGAAAACTGCTGAACTACTCGAGCTTGTCGTACGTGACGAAGTCAATTCGCTACGCTTTGCGCTTGAGCGCCTGACATTTCCCCAGCAAGAGGTGGCTCGTTACCAACTCTTGAAGAAGCTTGAACAGCAAAAAATCGTACTCACACCCAAGATGTCTATCTTCATCGAGCAGCAACTTGCTATCACGCCCACTTATCAAGTCTTAGAGCGTGGAGATGGCTATGAGTTTACGGTACCTGCCTTTAATTACCCTTCAATTGCTAATCGCCTTATCAAACAATGGCGTCAAGATCAGAAGACATTGGTATTTGTGCTAGATGCAGAGAAACAGGAACTCGACCTAAAAGAGTGGTTATCTGGATCTGAACATCAAGTTCAAACGCGAGAAGCGTTGCTCATTAGAGAGCTAGACAGTTTGTCTCCTGAAGCGGTTGATTACCTAACTAAGCAACTCACTGCATCTTCTATTGTTAGCTGGTTACCTTCTACTGAGGTGGTGGTTCGATTAGCGCAAGTGAGCGAAGACCCAGAGGTCTACAAAATTCTATGGCGAATGAAGGCCGATTATCATAGCCAAGCTGAGCTAGTCCGCCTTGCTGAAACCAAACAAACGTTCGCGCTTGAACAAGTAATGGCGGCGACTAAAAACCCGCGTTTGAAAGATGAAGCGATTACTTTACTCACTAAGGTTAACCCGTTATCAGAAGAGGTGAAGCTGTTCCTTGTCTCTAGGATGGCGATTGCTGATGAAGCCCCATTAGTCGCGCGTGAACTCGCCAAACAAGGTCATACACGATGGTTGCAAGATCTCGTCAATGATAACCCTCAGGTGAAGAGCTCTTTGATCGAGCAAGCATTACCGTAAAGTGGATTTTGCCTCTCAATAACCACACTAAAAAGGGGGATCTCAGCGTCACCCTTTTTGATATACTGAGCGCAGAATAATCAGCATGTAGAAGTCCTATGAGTTTTAAAGATTTACGTGATTTTATCGACCATCTTGAAAGTATTGGTCAGTTGAAACGCATTTCTCACCCAGTCGATCCAGACTACGAAATGACCGAGATTAGCGACCGTACTCTACGTGCTGGTGGCCCGGCTCTTTTGTTTGAAAATCCAATAGGCTATGACATGCCTGTTTTGACCAACCTATTTGGTACACCTAACCGTGTTGCTATTGGTATGGGGCGTCAGGAAGTCAAAGAACTGCGTGAAGTGGGCAAGTTGCTTGCTTACCTTAAAGAACCCGAGCCACCAAAAGGCTTTAAAGACGCTCTTGATAAACTGCCTGTATTTAAGCAAGTCTTGAACATGCCGGCTAAACGCCTTCGCAAAGCGGATTGCCAACAAGTGGTATGGCAAGGCGATGACGTCGACCTGGATAAAATTCCCGTGATGAGCTGTTGGGCTGACGATGTCGCGCCATTGCTAACATGGGGTTTAACTGTTACTCGTGGTCCAAACAAGAAACGCCAAAACTTAGGCATCTATCGTCAACAGAAGATCGGCAAGAATCAAATCATCATGCGTTGGTTAGCCCACCGTGGTGGAGCATTGGATCTGCGTGATTGGATGGAAGCCAACCCAGGTAAACCATTTCCAGTATCGGTAGCGTTTGGTGCTGACCCTGCCACCATTCTTGGTGCGGTTACGCCAGTGCCGGATACTTTATCGGAGTACGCTTTTGCAGGCTTACTGCGTGGTAGTAAAACTGAGGTCGTTAAATCAATCAGCAACGACTTAGAAGTTCCTGCAAGTGCAGAAATCGTGATGGAAGGTTACATCGACCCGAATGAATTTGCGGATGAAGGGCCTTACGGAGATCATACTGGTTACTACAACGAGAAAGAAAAGCACCATGTGTTTACTATTACTCATGTAACCATGCGCGAGAACCCTATCTATCACAGCACCTATACTGGCCGTCCACCTGATGAGCCAGCGGTATTGGGTGTTGCGCTAAATGAAGTGTTTGTGCCTATTCTTCAAAAGCAGTTCCCAGAGATTGAAGATTTCTATCTGCCGCCTGAAGGTTGTTCGTACCGAATGGCAGTAGTGACCATGAAGAAGCAATACCCAGGTCACGCTAAGCGAGTGATGATGGGTGTATGGTCTTTCTTGCGCCAATTTATGTACACCAAATTTGTATTGGTGTGCGATGAAGATGTGAATGCACGTGATTGGTCTCAAGTAACGGCAGCGATGTGCGAACATATGGATCCGTCACGCGATAGCCTGATGATAGAGAACACGCCGATCGATTCATTGGATTTTGCCTCACCCGTGGTTGGGTTGGGTTCTAAGATGGGTCTAGATATCACTAAGAAGTGGGACGCAGAGTTAGCGTTATCGCCAGATGCCCAATCAGCACCTGTAAATAGTGAACATATAGAGGGTAGCTTGGCTGAGTTAACCAAGGTTCATCCTGAAATTATTGATATTCACCTGCAAAACGACAATGCCAGCATGGTTGTGGTGTCTATTGATAAGCAAGCAGCCGGTAATGGTAAGAAAATCATGGAAGCGGTTTGGTCTCAATTTGATGAGAATAAGTTTGTTATCGTTTGTGACGGTGATGTCAACGTGAGTGATTGGAATGACATCATTTGGGCTGTAACGACCAGGATGGATCCGGCGAGAGATACGTTATTCCTACAGAACGAAACTGGACACTCAAAAATGGGCCTCGATGCGACCAATAAGTGGGAAGGTGAATGCCTGCGTGAGTGGGGTGTTCCAATCACAAAAGATCCTGATGTCGTGAAAAAGATTGATAGCATCTGGGAACAGCTAGGAATTTCATGAGCTACCAAGTAGTCTTATACCCAGAAAACATCAGTTTCACAGTAGAAAAAGGGCAAACGGTCTTGGATGCTGCGCTCAACAGCGATATCTATTTCCCAAACCGTTGCCAAGTTGGCGCATGCGCAATGTGTATGTGCAAAAAATTAGAAGGGCAAGTGAGTTACCACCTTGAACCCATGCTCACAGAGAAAGAGCAGCAACAAGGCTGGATTTTTGCTTGCCAAGCATTTGCAGAAAGTAATTTAGTTCTAACCTTTGCCGATTAAGGGTTAGTAAGAGGAAGAACATGACTATTAAATGTAAAGTGAAGTCTATCGAGCCTTTGGCTTGTAATACTTACCAAATCCTACTTCACCCAGAAACACCGGTCGCTTTTAAAGCGGGCCAGTACCTGATGGTTGAGATGGGCGAGAAAGATAAGCGCCCATTCTCTATCGCAAGTAGCCCTTGCCGCCACGAAGGTGAGCTTGAACTGCACATTGGTGCTGCCGAGCACAACGCTTACGCACTAGAAGTGGTTGAAGCGATGAAGAAGGCACAAGCTGAAGATGGCGATATTGCGATTGATGCTCCACACGGAGATGCTTGGATCAAAGAAGAAAGCGATCGCCCTCTATTACTTATTGCTGGTGGTACTGGCTTCAGCTACGTGCGCTCTATTCTTGATCACTGCATCGCGCAAAATAGCTCGAAAGAGATCTACCTATACTGGGGCGCAAAAGATGAGTGCCAGCTGTATGCGAAAGAAGAGCTGGTTGGCATTGCAGAAAAGCATAGCAATGTGCACTTTGTACCGGTAGTAGAAGAAGCACCGGAAGTTTGGCACGGCCAAACAGGTAATGTGCTTGAGGCTATCACGCAAAGTTTCGAATCATTAGCTGATTTCGATATCTATATTGCGGGTCGTTTTGAAATGGCTGGCGCTGCAAGAGACCTATTTACTCAGAATAAAGAAGCAAAGCGTGACCATATGTACGCTGATGCTTACGCATTTATCTAACAATACCCTTAGGTTTTGAGCAAAAAGAGAGCAGAAATGCTCTCTTTTTTACGTTTAGGTGAACTATTAGGCAGTTAACCCCTATTTATTCATTTTTTATGAAAAAGTAGTTGCTAAGCTGAGAGGGTTCCCTATAATGCGACACCACTGAGACGGCAGACGCCACAAGGCTTCAGCAAGAATCAGTAAGACGGAAAGCGACAAAAAATTAATTTTCAAAAAGTGTTTGACACTGAATGTTAATTCGCTAGAATGGCCGTCCACTTCGAGAGGCTCCCTACTTAAAAGGAACGCTCAAGAAGTTAAGCTCTTTAACAATTTAAACCTATCAATCTGTGTGGGCACTCGTTGATGAATATCAAAACGTTTTATCGTTAGATA
>NZ_JALNTS010000017.1:0-44587 GCF_023161725.1 Vibrio sp. 1CM24A | reverse complement strand
GCTTTATGATTATGTTCGAAGACCGACTCACTGAATATATGTAACCCTGACAGTTACACAGAATTATTTACAGGGTCCTCGAATCCGCTCTTCATTTCTTCATCTCTTCGTTACTCGTTTACTCGCTACCCGCATCTATTCTTTTAAGCTCTTCGCATCTCGCTTACTCGTTACTCGCATCTGCACTTCTACTTCTTCACCACGCCACCCGTTAAATACAACCCAATCGCCGCTAACACCGGATAACCAAACGCTTCATTCGTCATTTCCCCTAATGGCTTCCAATCGTAACCGTGCATACAGCCCAGAATCACCATTACATGCAGTGCCACATAAGGAATGGTGAACAACAACACAATGTAGCGTTGTACCAACTTAAAAGGTTCATACGCTTTAAGCAGTGCCAGCTTGTGCTTCGCTTTTTCTTCATCAGTAAAAAACATCGCATCTCCTGTGTTGGTGAGTGCATCTAACCCTTTGTTAATGGAAGACTGACTCCCGAATATTCTTCCGAACAATGTCATACTGCTCCTTGGTTTATTGATGGTTATATAACGCCTTTCTCGTCACTCCCGCTCTTTTAGTTCTTCGCATCCCGCTACTGCTTTTCCGCTCTTCGCATCCCGCTTACTCGAATCCCGCATCTGCTCTTCAAGCTCTTAAAACCATAACCGGACACGCTTTATTCACTCCCCAATCTTTATGCCCCTTCACATTCTCATCTGAAATCAAGAATTGCTCTTGCAACGCAGCCATCAAACCAAACAGTGCCTTACGCTGCGCAAGTGTGAAGTTGTCTTCTGGTTGCAGATCGGCATTACAACCTCCGACCAAACAAATCCCAATATTACCCTTGTTGTGTCCTTTCACATGTGCGCCAGTTTGCGACAGCGGCCTCCCCAATTGGACATCCCCATTGCGACGAATAACAAAGTGATACCCCACATCGCGCCAGCCTCTCTTTTTATGCCATTGGCGAATCTCGGCTACGCCTACATCTTGCTGTGGCGGCGTGGCGCTGCAATGCACTGTAATAAAGGAATAGGGCGGGCAATGAGGTAAGCGGAGTAAAACCGAAACCAGACTGAAAGCATACGGAGTTAACAGAAAAGGGGACGCTGATGGCAAACAAGGCTCTAACGAGGGGATAAGTTCCACCTTGCTAGCCCGCTCTTCCGAGTCAGCCAGTTCTTGTGAATCAGCAGGCGCTTTTAACGGCTGGTGTGGAACTCGATCAGTTGCTGGTGGAGTGTTTGACAAAATAAATCCTCGTGTTGTTGTAACCAAGTGATTAAAGACGTTGATAACGATTCTTTTAAATTAGGGTGCAGCGCGACGTGTTGTCGCAAACTGGTGGCTAAGGTTTTGGCATAACCAGAGTGGTGGCTTACATAGCGTAAATACATCACGCAATAACCTAATGGTTGGGCGCGCCGTGCTCGGCTTATCATCCAACAAATATCTTCATAGCTTGGGGCGCCACCGCATTCATCCTCATTAAAATGACAACCTTCCATTTGGCTTTCTTTATAACCGCTAGCTTCATAGCTCAGTACTTGGCTACACCCGTAGCTATCACTAAAAAATAACGGCTGACGTGATTGAGTGAGGGAATAAGGTCGGCATTCGATGCTCGCCATACCGGGTTGATACACTGAAATAAAAAGAGAAACTATCGCCTTCATTAAGCACCTTATTGCTGCATGGGGAGGGCAATGTACTTCAACATTCTTGATTGGGGTTGGCGGGAATAGCGCGAAAACAGAGGAACGCAGAAAAGTGAGAGGTGCTTCGAAAAGTCATTGATTAATAAGGTTGATGTTGCATATATCTCCGAGGCGATTAACCAAACATCTTTTCTTACAACTTATCTCATAAGCCTTTCGCCCCTAAAGCACCAAAAAGTGTTGTTAATGCCCTTTATATCAATGGATTTCAGTACGAATGATCATTTAACAAGGAGCGTTAAGCATGTGTGTTTCTCTTATTCTTTCTTTTATCCCCTTAAAAACCGGCTCGCCAATAAGCAAGTTAGTGTTATTGAAATTAGCCGATAACGCAGACGCGCGCGGCGTGTGTTTTCCTTCCCTAAATTACTTGGCGCAATATTGTGAAGTGTCGGTAAGAACCGTGAAACGACACGTTAACGAGCTCGAAAAGCAAGGTTTTGTGAAGCGGATAAAGCGGTTTGATGATTCAGGACGCCAGCGCAGCAACATATATCAGCTGCGCCTTCCCAGCGACAGCCACATTCAGCAGACCGATCTAGGCCAAGCGAATCAAGAGAACGCCAATGTAGAACAAACAGGTTTATCGTCATCTTCGTCGGAATATCCCCAGAAGACAGAACATGCGCAGAAAACCGACCATTCAGACACTCCCCTGGGTGACTCAAGATCCAACACGGAGAGTGATCACCTGGCACACATAATCTTTCATAAAGAACATAAAACAGAGTTGAGCTTGGAAAATGGCATCTTGGATGATACCGATGTGCTTGATCCCCCAAGCGGTTCTGAACAACATGAGTTCTCCCCCCTCACCTTCAAACCCAAAAGCAAAACCAAAAATGAAGCCGTGATTCACCTGCTCACCAAAGAGGGCAGCGCGCCGATTTATCATGAGTTCACCACCATATTAGAACGCACCTACCCCAAGTTAGATGTGCTGCAAGAACTGCATGCCATGCAAGCCTGGCTGTACATCAACCCCGATAAGCGCAAACCCTTTGAGCACATTGGCCACTTTGTGAATGGCTGGCTAAGAAGAAGCGCCCAAGCCAAAGCGAAGCGAGACTCATCGCCAGTCTTTAAGCAAGCTAGAGCGGCTAAGCAAACAAGAACGGCTAAACCAGCAAGGGCTTCTGCTTCTACATCGACCAAGGAAGCCAAACCCCAATCGGCAGCCAAACCCATGGATCCCAAACAACCCACACCTGTCTCTCAGGCGCTAGCGGACTACCAAGCCAAAAGCACCACCAACCCGTTCGAAGCACGTATCAAGGCCCTAGTTCAATCCAAATCGCCCGGCACGGATTCTAAAAAGTGACCATTCAATTTTTCACAGATGAAGCGCTTGTTCACACAGCCAAAGCTATTAAAAAAATAGCTTAGAAAACCAAGATCTTAGGAAACCAAAAGGCTAGGGCAAACCAAGCGCGAATACAGACAAAAAACGTCAAGAAACAAAAGTAGAATTAGGGAGAGGGCAAATGGACGATATCAGCCTAAAAAAACTGACAACGGAAGAAAAAGTCACCATTTTAGAAAAAGAGATAGCGCGAGTAGAAGGGCGTATTGGCGGTAAACAATAACCCGAGCTTCGTCTCGCTTTACAGAAACGGCAATATTTTCATTGATATAGAAAAGCGCTACTGCGACGCAGCACAAGAAAACCGCTACCACATAGGCACTCAGTACCTGCAAGACGTACAATGCTCCCGCTGGGTCAATGCTTTGTGAAGCCTTGTCAGAATTAGGTAAATTGCAAACTGGTCAATATGCACTTGATTTGCTAGACTACGCAGCAAATTAAAACCGTATGAAAAACGCATAAACCTGAAACACAGTGAGAAATTGTGATTCATTGCCTGTAGGAGCCAAACCTAAGGGCGGTAGCGTACATAAATGTGGGTGGGTTGCAAGTTAGTAGTTAGCAAGTCAAAAGCGCCACAAGCCACAGAAAGGTAGACTTTGTGGCCTATTGGGGCATTTTTCGGAAAACAAGCAAAATCTAGGCTTTATAAGGGATGGGCGAGAATCGACTGTCTCAAAATGAATAAAAAGTGTCTCATGTCATTCTCTATCTCTGAGACAAATCAATATAAAATTGTCACATTAAAGTGACAACATATCTTCAATTTCTTCCTTTAAGTTGGTTATATCATGTCAAAGAAAAAGATCCTGACGGTTTTTGGTACGCGTCCAGAAGCCATAAAAATGGCGCCTCTCGTTCATGCACTTGCTGAAGATGATCGCTTTGAAGCGAAGTGTTGCGTAACCGCTCAGCACCGTGAAATGCTCGATCAAGTATTAGAGCTTTTTGAAATCACGCCTGACTATGATCTCAATTTAATGAAAGCCGGACAAACCCTGAACGATGTCACCGCTCGAATTGTTCAAGAACTCAAACCCGTACTTCAAGAATTTAAGCCCGATGTTGTGCTTGTCCATGGCGATACCGCAACGACATTCGCGGCAAGCCTAGCGGCTTACTATGAGCAAATTGAAGTGGGACATGTTGAAGCAGGCCTTCGAACTGGTAACATTTACTCGCCGTGGCCGGAAGAAGCGAACCGCCGACTCACTGGCGTGCTGACGAAATATCACTTTGCGCCAACTGAAACGTCAAAAGAAAACTTACTCAGAGAAAATTTCGATCCGGCCAGTATTTCAGTGACGGGTAATACCGTGATTGATGCGTTGTTGATGGTAAAAGACAAAATTGATTCAGATAAAGATTTGAATGAAACGCTTTCTGCACAGTTCCCATTTTTAGATGAAAACAAAAAGCTGATTTTGGTAACAGGTCATCGCCGTGAAAGTTTTGGTGGTGGTTTTGAGCGAATTTGTGAATCGCTTGCTATCACGGCTAAAGCGCACCCAGAAACCCAAATTCTGTATCCAATGCACCTCAATCCAAATGTTCGCGAACCCGTAAATCGTATTCTTGCTGACATTGATAACATTCATCTTATTGAGCCTCAGCAATATCTACCATTTATCTACTTAATGAGCCGTGCAAACATCATTTTAACCGACTCGGGTGGCATTCAAGAAGAGGCGCCTTCATTAGGTAAGCCTGTATTGGTGATGCGTGATACAACCGAGCGACCAGAAGCAGTTGAAGCGGGGACGGTAAAGTTAGTTGGCACTGATGTTGATATGATTGTTGATAGTTTAAATGAACTGCTAACCGATGAAAGCGCCTATCAAGCGATGAGTTTTGCACACAATCCATACGGTGATGGTAAAGCTTGTTCAAGAATTCTAGACGCGTTATGATATTAAGAAAAAAAAACATATATTATGTATTGGGAACGGGGGTGTCTGGGTTAATATCAGTCATCTCCATCCCATTATTCACATGGTATTTTAGTGTGGTGGATATAGGTGTAGGAGCTTTATTTATTATTGCTGTTAACCTACTTACTGTATTGAGTTCTATGGCTCTTGAGCAATATGTGCTGAGGAATTACTATGATTTAGATGATAGTGGAAAAAGTCGAATGTTTACATCATTCTATTTTTTGAGCCTACTTGTTCTAGCTATATTCTCAATAATTATAATTGTATTTAGTTCTGAAATGTCAAATTGGATTTTTTCTCAAGATAGTACATTTGGTTTGTTACTTTTACTTCTCAGTGTGTTAGCAACATTGTCCAAAAAGTTCACTTCAATAACTCTGAGAATGGAATCTGAATCGCTACACTTTGCAATCGGGCAGATCATAGAAAAACTAATATTTTTACTAATGGTAGTTTTGTTTGGTTCAATAACGCAAGATAAATTGTCCTGGCATGAATTTACCATATCCTACATGGCATCTGTCTTGTTAGCTTCAGTATTTCAAAAGTATATCTGCTACCATTACGGATATATAAGAATAAGTGTCGTCAACATTAACTTTAGGTTACTAAAAGAAAGCTTGTCATATTCTATTCCTCTTTTGTTTTCAATCTTGATAATATGGGCAATGGGGTCTCTGGACAAAGTGTTTATTAAAGTTTTTAGCGGAGAGTATGAGCTAGGGCTGTATACAAACGCTTTTAAATTTGCGGGTGTTGCTCTGCTTGTTCAAGGGTTAGTTTCAACGATTTTATTGCCAAATTTGTTAAGGTTACATAAAGAAAATGCTGATTTTAAATTATATAGTGATATTCTGACTATAGTTGTTTATGGATGTGTGCTGTTTTACTCTGTTCTCATATTGTTCCTTCCTTTTGTCAAATTTTTCATCGATCATGAGTTCTATAAATCAATGGAACTCGTACCTATATTAATGGTATATCCTCTTTTTTACATGATTGCTGAAGTTTCTGGTATTGGTATTATATTTAGTAACAAGACTAGGTATTCGTTTTATAGTTCAATGATAACAGTTTCAGTCGTTTTATTATGCTTATATTATCTTGTACCCAATTACGGGGCTAAAGGAGCAACTATATCTGTCGCTGTTGCCTACTTCTTAATGTTTGCTTCTAGAAGCCTATTTTCAGCTGTTTGTTGGAAAAACTCATTTACAAAGGCTGCATCATTCGGGGTTGTAATTATAATTGTCTCCCCATTTTTTTTGGAATATAAAGAATACTATATTGCACTATCAATATTTTCGGGTGCTTACATGTTTAAAAAAATAAGAGAGTTAGTCTGACAATGAAAATCGGTATCGTTACTACGTGGTTTGAGCGTGGAGCCGCATATGTATCAAGACAATACATGCAAACATTTAAAAATGATGGACATGAAGTCAAAATTTATGCTAGAGGTGGTGAGGGTTTTGCTAAAGGAAACCCTAACTGGGATAGTGAAGATGTATACTGGCAGGAGTCCAATTCATTCCCAATATATAACTATGTTGAAATGAGAGAGTTTAAGTCGTGGATTGATCAAAATCAGTTTGACTTTATACTTTTTAATGAACAAGTCTGGTTTGAGCCTATAATATACTGTAAAAAATTAGGTTTAAGAACCGGTGCATATATTGACTATTACACAGAGTTGATGATTCCTTGTTTTGATATTTATGATTTCGTTGTATGTAATACGAAGAAACATTTGAAAGCGTTTGAACATCACAAGAATGCTATTTTTATACCATGGGGTACTGATGTAACTCTATTTGATGCATCTGAAGCAAGGAGTTGCAGTGATAATGTAAGGTTCTTTCATTCGTGTGGAATGAATCCACATAGAAAAGGTACTGATCTATTGTTGAAAGCATATTTAAGTTTTTCAGACGAAGAGTTGATTGGTACTGAATTAATTATACATACTCAGTTAGATAGTTCTAATTTAACATCTGAACTAACAAAAGAAGAAATTGCTAGATACTCTATGCTTCTGGGCGAAAATATTACTATTATTGACCAAACTTTAGCAGCCCCTGGCGCTTATCACTATGGTGATATCTATGTTTACCCATCCAGACTTGATGGCCTTGGGTTAACTGTTTGTGAAGCTATCTCTTGCGGGATGCCGATTATAGTGCCTGACGATGGACCAATGAACGAGTTTGTACATTCTGAATATGATGAAGTAGTAAAAATTGAGAAGTTATTTGCCAGATATGATGGTTATTATTGGCCTCAAAATGAAGTTTGTTATATTGATTTGAAAGATAAAATGATAAAATCAAAAAATAATTATATAAATAATCCGGAAATCCAGACTAGAATTAGAGAACTTGCCACAAAGTCATTTGATTGGGAGATGAATTCGATAAAACTAGTGGATGAGATATTGAAAGTCAAGGTATCTACTTTTGATGAAAGTTTGATAAATAAGTGTATAAAATTTAACGAAAAAAAATTCCCATATATATATAGATTTAAATCTTTATATAAGTTAGCATTCTGTTTATACAATAAAATTAAGTAATATGAAAATAGCAATTCAAACAGCATTGTTCATATTTTGCCTAGTTTTGGTGTTTTTTGATTCTTACATTTATGAAACTCAAAATTTATATATATCTGGTTTTCCAATATTAAATATAATAAGAGTGTTTTTCTTTATTCTATGGGTTGTTCTCTTAAGTTATAAAGTAAAGCACATGGAGCCGTTAGTTTTAGTTTACTTTCTATTAATCTCTTTATATCTATTTTCTGGTTATTTATTTAGTGATGACAATAGTAGAGTGTCACATTATTTATTAAACTTTATTTTTGGATTCTTGGTATATTGGACGTTATCATATTTTTATAGAGTAGAAAATCAATCGTACTATTTGAACTTGTCGTTTATTGTAATAACGGTATTCTTTTTGGTCTCGATAGCTACCGAGTTTTTGGGGCTTCCAAGACTTACAATGCATGAAGATGCGTTGTGGCAGTGCGGCAAATCTTGGAATAGAAGAATGTGTGGTGCAACAAATAATCCAAATATCCTAGGTTTTATTTCCTTTTTGACGATGTCATTTGCACTATTATTCTACGGGAAACATAAAAGAGTCATGGCGCTATTTTTATTTTTATTTGCTATGATTCTATCTTACATGTCATTAAGCAGAACGTCAGTAATTGCTATTTGTTTAATGTTAATAATATTTAGTGTTCTCAGTAACAAGAAAAATATTATTTATTTGATTCCCTTACTAGCAATAGGAATGATTATTGTTCCATTTTTGGGTTTTTATTCAAACTCAGATAGTAGGTTTTCTATAGATTCTATTTTGAGTGGGTCCGGTCGTTCAGAGTTGTTTATGTATGCATTAGGGTATATTAATTCAAATGTTATACTCGGAAGTGGTCTAAATTTTCAGCGCGAATATTTATTTAATGGAACGATCTGGAGGACGATATTAGATAATGCATATCTCAATGTTTTTGTCTCATATGGCTTTTTGGGTTTGACGGTATTTCTAACATTGTTGGCATCAATCTTAAAGAAATGTAAGAGTGTAAGTAACTCGTCTGCGGCCATATTTTTTTGTTTTATAGTAATGCTCTTTGTAGAAGATTTCTCCTTCAAAGGTTATTATATTTGGTTGATTTTTGCTTTAGTCTTTTCAAAAGAACAACAGAGAAAAGCTTAACTTTTGTTATTAGTTGATAAAAGTAAGTCTTTACATTTTATTCGGCATTCTGAGCAACTATTGATGATATGAATTTCAACCATATTAGTGAACTCTCAATCTAAAATTAAAATGGTATTTTTATGATAAAAGAACAAGTAAATACACCTCTTGTTTCAATTATAGTCCCAGTTTATAATGTTAATCAATATATAGAGAAATGTATACAATCAATTCTTGGTCAAAGTTATGAAAATATAGAGTTGATAGTAATTAATGATGGTTCAACTGATGACTCTAAAAATAAAATTATTAGCACAATTAAAGGTGAAGAACGAGCAAGACTCATAGACATAAACAACTCCGGTGTTAGTGTTGCAAGAAATACTGGAATTAAAGAATCTAGCGGGGATTTTTTAATATTTATTGATGGTGATGACTATATATCCTTAGATCATGTTGAATATATGCTAGGTCTGATTGGAGAATCACAAGCACAGTTTGCTTTTTCTACTAATTGTTTTGTGGGTAAGAATGAAAAACAAATAGAGTCAGATCTAGTTGGTGAGATCTCTTCTGAAGAGGCTATTACATTGTTGCTATCACCAAGTGTTACGGTTGGTTGTTGGAACAAGATATATAGCAGAAAATTATTAGTCGATAATAATATATTTTTCGACAAAAATCTATTTTATGGTGAAGGGCTGAAATTTATTATAGAAGTCTCTCAATCAATAAATAGAGCTGTTGTCGGAAATAAAAAGGTTTATTATTATAGAAAAAATAATGCATCTTCTGCCACGAGCGAATTTGATATATCCAAAGTGAGAAATGGAGAAAAGTCTCTGATTATTATTGGTGATAGCCTAATAAATCAAAGTGCTCGAGTTTTGGATATGTTTAAATACCATCTTTGTTTATATCGCTTAGGTGCGCTAGTAAAGCTTAGATTAAATGGAGTCCATAATTCGTATTATAGTGAATACCGACAGTGGCTTTCATTTGTTCGATTCAATTGTTTTTCTTTTTTAAGAAATGCTGATTTAAGTTTTTATCGTAAGAGCCTTTTAATTTTCGGATCTATAAGTCCTTACTTGATATCTAGACTTGAAATAATCAGACAAAATAGAATAGTTAAAAATAGTGTTGATAGTTGATTTGTGCTGTAATCTGAATAAAATTAGTGAGGGGTTTATATGCTTATAAGTGTCGTTATACCTACCCATAATCGTTCAATAATGCTTGATAGGGCTATTAATAGTGTCTTAACACAAACTTATGAGAACTTAGAAGTTATTGTTGTCGATGACGCTTCAACAGATGATACAGAAAACTTAGTATCTAGTTATCAAGATTCTAGGGTTTCTTATATTAAGATCAAGAACTCTAAAGGAGCAAACTTTGCTCGTAATACCGGTGTACGCAGTTCAAATGGTGAATACGTTGCATTCTTAGATGATGATGATATTTGGTTTCCTAACAAACTGTTTTTGCAAGTCGAAATGTTGAAAAATAATTCTAATTTGGGCTTAGTCTATACTGGTATCGAAGTTGTTACGGAAGGTGAAGATATACGTTATAGCATCAAGCCTAAGTTCAATGGCGATATTTCAAAAATAATTTTGACAGATAATTGTATAGGCACAACTTCCACTGTTGTTTTAAGTCGTAAAGTTTTTGAAAAAGCCGGAGGATTTGATGAAAACCTTCCTCAGTTACAGGATTATGATCTTTGGATTAGAATTGCACAAATTTGTGAAGTTGGTTTTATATCGGATGACTTGATTTATTATTATGTACACCAAAGTATCAGTCAACTGACCTCTAGTGCTGATAAAAATAAATCTGCAATAGAGTATATAGATAAAAAACATGCTCATCTAATTAATGATTTACCTTTAAAGTTGCAGAGAAAACGATTTTGTCAACGATATAATGCGATGGGAAAAAGATTAATGAAAAGTGGGAATAATTCTCAAGCTCGGTCCCTTTTTATTAAATCGTTTAGGCTGAGCCCAAATTCAAATAGTGTGAAATTTTTTATCGCTTCATTTGTTAAGCCTTCTCTAGTATTAAAAATAAAATCTAAAATCTAAAGTCTAAAAAGTAGGAATCGAAATTGAAAATAGCAATACTATCAATGCAAAGAGTCGTTAATTATGGTTCTTTTATGCAGTCTTTTGCTCTGCGAAAAACAATCGAATCTTTAGGGCATGAATGTGAATATCTCGATATTACTCCGGGAGTTCAATTAGAAGGACTTGAACGAAGTAAAAGTTTATATTTTAAAAAGTTTGTAGAGAGGTTTTTAAATATTAACTTTTTTAAAATTTACAAACAACATCGAAAACTAAATTCAAGATTTAAATCGGAGTTTTTTGAAGAACTAGGACTAAATAAAAAAAAGTATGACTCTTATGATATCGCAGTTATAGGCAGTGATGAGGTTTTTCACTTTGCACAACCTACCCCTTGGGGATTCACAAAGCAATTATATGGCTCAATTCCTGAAGCTTCTAAGGTGATATCATATGCAGGGTCATTTAGTAACACCAGAATTTCTGATATTAAACAATATAATCTAGAATCAGAAATATCAAACTCAATGTCAAAAATGTCTTCGATTTCTGTCCGAGATAAAAACTCAGTAAAGGTAGTCAATGAGTTATTAGGTGTAAATCCTATAATGAATGTCGACCCTGTATTTATTTATGATTTTAGTCAACACTTAGTTGATATAGATGAGAGTAACTATATATTGATTTACACTTATCCCAATAGAATCTCTGGCCGTGATGAGATTGATGAGATTGTTCGGTTTGCAAAAAAGCATAAGAAGAAGCTTATTTCTATTGGGTTTTATTTTTCTTGGTGCGATAAAGTCGTAACACCTCACCCTTTTGAAGTTCTTTCTTATGTAAAAAATGCGGATTTTGTGATTACAGATACTTTTCATGGAAGTATATTTTCAATTATTACTAATCAAAAGTTTGCCACATTAATCAGAAGCTCTAATAACGAGAAATTATCCTCACTATTGGATACTATGGATAAATCAGATCGAGTTGTTAAAGATATTAACATGTTGGAAGATGTTTTAACTTCTCCGATTGACTATGATAATACAAATAAAATAATTTCAGTTGAGAAAAAACGCTCACTCGATTATTTGAAATCTAATTTGTCTTAAGTTTTTACATTTACTCTTTTAAACTACAGGAGTTTTATATGTTCAAGACAAAGCGAGTTGCTGTAATTATGAGCGTTTATCGATCTGATAAATCTGAATTTCTAGTACAAGCAATCGAAAGTGTCTTAGCGCAAAAAGACATTGTCGATCTGTATATATACAGAGATGGGCCGATCGGTGATGAATTACAGTCTACACTTGAAAATTATGAGACGAATGATTCGGTTCAATGTGTTTATTCAGAACAAAATCTTGGACTCGCTTTTGCGTTAAATGCTTTAATTGATAGGGTCGAAAATAGTAAATATGAGTTCATCGCAAGAATGGACAGTGACGACATTTGTCGGGATCATCGATTCTTAAAGCAGATTGGATTTTTAGATAATAACCCTGATATCTCTGTTTGTGGGACTTTTTGTCATGAATTTGGAGCATCATATGCTTTAGATACAAAGTGTTTGCCAACAGATCATCAAAGTTTATTGAATTTTAGTATTGCGCGATGCCCTTTTATTCATCCATCTGTAATGTTTAGAAGTTCAATATTCAAAACAGGGATTCGGTATCCAGTTGATACAACTCTTACAGAAGATATGGCTCTTTGGTTTCACTTACTTCAATTAGGCTTTAAATTCGCGAACCTTAGTGAACCTTTGTTAGATTATCGCTTGACCGAAGATACGGTCAGTCGAAGAAAGGGAGGGGACAAGGCGATGAGTGAATTTATAATACGATTTAAATATATGTTTATTTTGAAAAAAGTATCTCTTTCAAATTTTATAAAAATATCCTCTAGATTATTATTTCATATTCTTCCAGTACCTTTGTTGAAGTTGGCATATAAAGCTTTTCGTTAATTTCATTTCCTACCTCAAATACTTTTATTTTTTGGAGTATTAAACCATGAAAATTGCTATTGCTGGCACAGGCTATGTAGGTCTGTCAAATGCGATGCTGCTTGCTCAGCATCATGACGTCGTTGCGGTTGATATCGTAGCTGAAAAAGTAGAGATGCTGAATAATAAGCAGTCTCCAATTGTGGATACGGAAATCACCGATTTCTTGACCAATAAATCGCTGAATTTCACTGCCACACTCGATAAAGAGTTAGCCTATAAAGACGCTGACTATGTCATTATTGCTACACCTACTGATTACGATGTAGAAACTAACTACTTTAATACCTCTTCAGTAGAAGCGGTGATTAAAGAGGTAATGGCGATCAACCCCAATGCGGTGATGGTAATTAAATCGACTGTACCTGTGGGTTATACCGCACGTATTAAAGACGAGTTAGGTTGCGAAAATCTGCTGTTCTCACCCGAGTTTTTGCGTGAAGGTCGTGCGCTGTACGACAACTTACACCCGTCTCGTATTATCGTTGGTGAGCGTAGTGAGCGTGCAACGGTGTTTGCGAACCTTCTTGTTGAAGGCGCTATTAAACAAGATATTGAAGTCTTGTTTACCGATTCAACCGAAGCGGAAGCGGTTAAGCTGTTTTCGAATACTTATCTAGCAATGCGCGTTGCCTACTTTAATGAGCTCGATTCTTACGCAGAGTCTCATGGTTTAGACGCACGTCAGATTATTGAAGGTGTTGGCTTAGACCCTCGTATCGGTTCGCATTATAACAACCCGTCATTTGGTTATGGTGGCTACTGCTTACCGAAAGATACTAAACAGCTGCGTGCCAACTATGAAGATGTGCCAAACAGCATCATTGGCGCGATTGTGGATGCCAATACTACCCGTAAAGACTTTGTGGCTGATTCCATCATCAAGCGTAACCCACAATGTGTTGGTATTTACCGTTTGATCATGAAGTCAGGCTCTGACAATTTCCGAGCATCTTCCATCCAAGGCATCATGAAGCGCCTGAAAGCCAAAGGCATTGAAGTAATTGTGTATGAACCTGTACTGGAAGAAAAAGAGTTCTTCCACTCTGCTGTGATCAAAGATTTGGCCGAGTTTAAAGCGATGTCGGATGTGATTGTTTCAAACCGTATGGTGGAAGAGCTGCAAGATGTGGCTGATAAGGTCTATACCCGAGATCTATTCGGCAGCGACTAGTTCTGTTCTTTCCAGTAGTGCCTCAAGTGTGCATTACTTTGGGCCGTTCATATTTAAGTAGACATCAAAACTCTAATAATTATTGTGCCTCAGCTTAGCTCGAGGCTCTATTTTGGGGCGCAAATGCCTCAATATCATCCGCAATATTTTATATATCCGTCAGTTAAAACCTATAAAGAAAACTATTCATGATTAAACACTGTTTATTCCCAGCAGCTGGTTATGGCACGCGCTTTTTACCTGCAACTAAATCCATGCCGAAAGAAATGATGCCTATCGTTAATAAGCCGCTTATTGAGTATGGCGTTGAAGAGGCGATTCAAGCGGGCATGAACAGTATGGCCGTTGTCACTGGTCGTGGTAAAAGCTCATTGATGGACCACTTCGATAAAAACTACGAGCTTGAGCACCAGATCCAAGGTACTAACAAAGAGCCTTTGCTTGATGACATTCGCTCTTTGATTGATTCAGCTCAGTACACGTTTATTCGCCAACGCGAAATGAAAGGGCTTGGGCATGCCATTTTAACGGGCAAAGAATTGGTTGGTGATAACCCGTTTGCAGTCGTTCTGGCTGATGACTTGTGCATTAACGAAGATAAAGGCGTACTTGAGCAAATGGCGGCGCTGTATCGTCAGTTCCGCTGCTCTATTGTCGCGGTAGAAGAAGTGCCAGAATCTGAAACGCACAAGTACGGCGTGATTGCCGGTGAGCACTTAAGTGATGACCTGATTCGTATTACCGATATGGTCGAGAAGCCTGATCAAGGTACAGCGCCAAGTAACCTCGCGATCATTGGGCGTTACATCTTAACCCCAGACATCTTCGATATTTTGGAAGACACTCAACCGGGTAAAGGCGGCGAAATCCAAATTACGGATGCGTTGTTAGAGCAAGCCCAAAAGGGTTGTGTGATTGCGTACAAGTTTAAAGGTAAGCGTTTTGATTGCGGTAGCGTCGATGGCTACATCGAGGCGACGAACTACTGTTATAAAAATGTCTACTTGAAAGGCAGCAAAGCAGAAATGGACCAAACTGCTACTGAAAAGGTGTAGCGCATATAGATTCGATGAATTGCGATAGTTTTTATCTTTATTGCTGTCGCTTGATTGTTCCATTGAATCATCTTTTTCTAACAATCCCCAAGGCTTAAATTAATGTCATTGTTTGAATACTTTGTCGAACTTTCTCTGTTCTTCTTTCTCTCCTTTTCGGTGTTGTACTGCATGCGTAAAGTGGGTTACGCCATTGGTCTAGTCGATAAACCGAATGCCAGAAAACACCATGATGGTGTGGTTCCTCTGGTGGGCGGGCTCTCTCTCTGCATCACCGTGTTGTACTTCCTTTACGTGAATGCAGATGAGTTCAATAATGTAGAGATAGCGGCAGCGTGCTTAACGGTACTGGTATTGATTGGGGTTGCCGACGACCGTTTTGATATCAGCTTTAAGCTTAGAATGGGTGTGCAAGCCATCTTAGCTATGATCATCATGCATTATTCTGGATTAACCCTCTCTCATGTTGGTGATGTGTTCGGCTTAGGCGTACTAGATTTCCCTGTGATGCTCGATAGCATTATTACTGTCATTGCCGTGATCGCTGCGATTAACGCCTTTAACATGGTCGATGGTATTGATGGGCTGCTGGGTGGCTTAAGCATGGTAGTGTTTGCATCGTTGGGTGTGGTGTTCTTTGCTTATGAACTCGAGTTTTACACCTTTTTTATGGCTGTGATGGTGGTGATCTTATTACCCTTTGTTCTGTTCAATTTAGGGTATTTTGGCAAACTGCGTAAAGTGTTTATGGGCGATGCAGGTAGCATGATGATCGGCTTTATTGTGATTTGGGTGTTGATTGGTGGTACGCAGTCTCAAGAGGGGCCTTATATTATTCGCCCTGTCACCGCCTTGTGGCTAATCGCAGTGCCTTTGATTGATATGATGGCCATTATGATCCGTCGGATTCGCAAAGGGCATTCTCCGTTTAAACCGGATCGCGAGCATTTTCACCACATTATGCAGCGTATCGGCTTTACCCCTCGTGAGTCGTTAGTGGTGATCTGTTTGGTGCAGTTGCTGTACTCAACGTTGGGGTTATTGGGCGAATACTTCCAAGTGCCTGAATACATCATGTTCTACACCATTATGGCGTGTTTCACATTCCACACCTACGCGATGACACACTCGTTTAAAATGGCGAAGATTGTAAGAAAGTGGAAGAAGCTAGAGGAAAAACCATCTGAGGAAGCTGCAGTATTATAAGGTGATGGGAGTGAAGAAATACCAACATTCTCATGTTTATATCAGCGGCAGTTAGCTCCCCTTATCGCCTGTTTCATTCATCGTTGTCTGTTGTTGTTGTTGTTGTTGTTGATGATGATTAGCCCATTCAGTTTTCTGGTTGCCATAACTCAAGCTATAATGAGCAAAAGGGCCCAATCTCAATACGAGTTTGGGCCCTTTTTACGTTTAGCTTGAGAATTTTTGACTTGAAAGCTCGTTCATTGAACGTACTTTCTGGAAACTAAACCATTAATACACTGTTAATCACTAGTACACTTTCTCTGGAAGGTTACGCAAACTTCTAATCCAGCTGGTGATGCGCCAAACATAGCTCATGGCTACAGTGTATGAAGCAAAACAAATCATAAATAGGATGAACATGGTCGATTCAGCTATCGCTAGGAATTCACCGTAGATACCGAAGCCAGCAAAGCTACTTGCGATAGCACAAATGATGGCGAGCGTTTGGCGTGATGTAAAACCAAGGCGCTGGAATATGTGGTGTAGGTGCTCTCTGTCGGGCTTGAAGGGAGAGTCACCGCGGCGCACACGTCTGAACATGATCGCGGCCATATCCATTAGCGGGACAGCAATCAACCACAATGCAGTGATCGGTCGTATCATGGCTTCTGATGGGTCCTGGCTTGCGCCTAACAGTAGCCAAATCACAGTAAATCCAATCATCATGCTGCCAGCATCTCCCATGAAAACCTTACGCTCACGCCCAAGAATACCAAGATTCATCATGATATAAGGAATGGTTGCGACAATGAACACCACGCATAAATACGCTAAGCCATGTTGGCTGTCGACTTGAAGTAAAACGGCGATACCGCCAAAAGTTACAATAGCAAGCCCACCTAACAACCCATCAATGCCATCCACCATATTGAACGCGTTAATCGCGCCAATCACTGCGAGTATGGTTACTACAGGGCTCAGGAAGCCTAAATGCAGGTCGCCAGTACCAAACAGGTTACCAATGTTATCTAATCGAATGTCGGCGAAATACATCATGCCGATGGAGAGTATTGCTTGCACCACCAGTCGTATTTTGAAGCTAATGTCGAATTTGTCATCAAGCGCCCCGATAATAATAAGAGCAATAACAGAAGCTAAAAAGAGTGGGCTATGCGGGATGACGTCTGGATGGGTAACGATGAATTGGCCAATGGTTAAGCTGATCGCTATACCACCTACCAATGGGATCGCACCAGTGTGTAACTTTCTCTCATTCGGTTTATCCACTAAGCCAATGGATTTTGCCACTTTTCTCATCAAAAAGAGTGAGGAAAAGGAGAAGAAGCCAACAAATGATAGCTCTAATAACATAATGAACTCTAGCCAGTTTTTATGATAATTTTATTTGCGTGTATCTTACGTTAAAACCATCAATGTGTACACTCAGTTGAGTATGTTTTGTTCGTTGTTTTTTGAGTGTGATATTGGGTTTTAGTATGTAACTCAGTGTTAATACAGAATGACGACAGCGATATTTCCCTAAATACTGTTGCTCAAGGTTTGTGCGACCCTTAAACACAAAATGACGCTTTTTTTCACATTCGATCATCCTACCTGCGCCCTTTCTTGATCTTCCACTACAGTTTTGACTGTAAACTGTAGTAAAATTACGCTAATTTGTTTTTATACCGATTTATTTTGAATTGAACGAGGTCAGTCCTATGTCAGCTAAGAAGCCAATGGCTTTAGTGATCCTTGACGGTTACGGTTACCGTGAAGACAACCAAGACAACGCTATCGCGAACGCTAAAACACCAGTATTAGACGGTCTTATTGCTAACCAACCTAACACGCTAATCTCGGCTTCTGGCTTAGATGTAGGCCTACCTGATGGCCAAATGGGTAACTCTGAAGTGGGTCACACCAACATTGGTGCGGGTCGCGTGGTATACCAAGATCTTACTCGTATTACTAAGTCAATTTCAGACGGCGAGTTCGGCCAAACTGAAACGCTAGTGAACGCTATCGACAAAGCGGTTAAAGCCGAGAAAGCGGTTCACATCATGGGTCTTATGTCTCCAGGTGGCGTTCACTCTCATGAAGATCACATCTACGCAGCCGTTGAAATGGCAGCAGAGCGTGGCGCAGAGAAAATCTACCTACACGCATTCCTAGACGGCCGTGATACGCCGCCACGTAGCGCAGAAAACACACTGGCACGTTTCCAAGAACTGTTCGCTAAGCTAGGCAAAGGCCGTGTGGCTTCGCTGATTGGTCGTTACTACGCAATGGACCGTGATAACAACTGGGATCGCGTTCAAGAATCTTACGACCTGCTGACTCAAGCAAAAGCAGAATTCACATTCGACACAGCTGTTGCTGGCCTAGAAGCGGCTTACGCTCGTGACGAAAACGATGAGTTCGTGAAAGCGACTGAAATCAAAGCAGAAGGCGAAGAGTCTGCCGCTATCGTTGATGGCGATGCGGTTATCTTCATGAACTACCGTGCCGACCGTGCTCGTGAAATCACACGTGCGTTCGTACCTAGCTTCGACGGTTTTGCTCGTAACGTATTCCCAGCGATCGATTTCGTGATGCTGACTCAATACGCAGCCGACATCCCGCTTCTATGTGCATTCCCACCGGCTTCTCTAGAGAACACCTACGGTGAATGGCTATCGAAAGAAGGCAAAACGCAGCTACGTATTTCTGAAACAGAGAAATACGCACACGTGACGTTCTTCTTCAACGGTGGTAAAGAAGACGAGTTTGAAGGCGAAGAGCGTCAGCTTGTTGCTTCTCCAAAAGTAGCAACGTACGACCTACAGCCAGAAATGAGCGCACCAGAGCTAACTGAAAAGCTAGTTGCAGCGATCAAAGGCGGCAAATACGACGCTATCGTTTGTAACTTCCCTAACTGTGACATGGTTGGTCACACTGGCGTTTACGATGCAGCAGTTAAAGCGGTAGAGTCGCTAGACGAATGTCTTGGTAAAGTGGTCGAAGCAATCAAAGAGGCCGATGGCCAACTGCTTATCACTGCGGACCACGGTAACGCGGAAATGATGGTAAACCCAGAAACGGGCGGCATCCACACGGCGCACACTAACCTACCTGTTCCACTTATCTATGTAGGTAGCAAAGACGTTGAGTTCAAAGAAGGCGGTAAGCTGTCTGACTTAGCACCAACGATGCTTTCTCTGTCTGGTATTGATATTCCAGCTGAAATGTCAGGTGATGTGATCGTTAAATAGCTTTTAACTTTCATCGAATACTAGAACGGCTGCACGCGAGTGTGGCCGTTTTTTTGTATCTGGAATTTGAGTATAGATACGGGATGCGAGTAAACGGGATGAGAAGAGCTTAAGAGCGTAAGAGCAGATGCGGGATTCGTGTTAACGGGATTCGAAGATCTTAAGAGCAGATACGGGATGCGGGTAATCGAGATTCGAAAAGCTTAAGGGTAGATACGGGATACGGGTAGGCGAGATGCGAAGAGCTTAAAGGCAGGTACGGGATGCGAGTAAACGGGTCACGAACAGAGTTAGAGCCGTTGCATATTTTCGCATCTCGAGTCTCGTTACTCTCATCTGCTCTAGACTGTCATTCCAGAATTGAGGAACGAAATATCTGGAATCTCATGCCACGTATTACTTGTCATATTCGGTGTTCAACATAAAGAGAGATTCCCTATCACGCTCGTGCCTCGCTGTAGGGAATGACGTTGTCAAACAAAGGGTAGATACGGGATACGAGTAAACGAGATACGAAGAGCTTAAGAGCTTAAGAGCTTAAGAGCGGATGCGGGATTCGAGTAATCGGGATTCGAAGAGCTTTAAGAGCAGATTCGGGATACGAGTAAACGAGATTCGAAAAGCTTAAGGGTAGATACGGGATACGGGTAGGCGAGATGCGAAGAGCTTAAGGGCAGATACGGGATGCGCGTAAACGAGATTCTAAGAGCTTAAAAGCAGATTCGGGATTCGGGTAAGCGAATATCGAAGAGCTTAAGGGCTGGTGCATGATGCGAGTAAGCGGGTCACTAACAGAATGAGAGCTGTTATATATTTTCGCATCTCGAGTCTCGTTACTCTCATCTGCTCTAGACTGTCATTCCAGAATTGAGGAACGAAATATCTGGAATCTCATGCCACGTATTACTTGTCATATTCGGTGTTCAACATAAAGAGAGATTCCCTATCACGCTCGTGCCTCGCTGTAGGGAATGACGTTGTCAAACAAAGGGTAGATACGGGATACGAGTAAACGAGATACGAAGAGCTTAAGAGCGGATGCGGGATTGGATTTAAGTATGAGTCGTGTCTTTTTGTATTATCTTGTTACTTTTCGTCTCGTATCCCGCCGCTCGTTTACTCGCATCTAAGCTATATGCTTTTCGTATCTCGCACCCCGTTTACTCTCATCTCGCTTTCAAAACCGAACGCTCAAAATCGAGCAACCATTCTTTGCGGCTCATGCCGCCGGTGTAGCCGGTTAATGTTCCATTCGCGCCGATGACTCTATGGCAGGGAACGACAATACTAAATGGGTTCTTGCCGTTCGCACCACCGACTGCCCTTACGGCTTTTGGGTTGTCCATTCTCTTTGCTTGTTCACCGTAACTGATGGTTTCACCATAAGGAATGGTTGTCAAAGCCTGCCAAGCGGCTTTTTGAAAGTCCGTGCCTTTTATCGCTCTTAATGGCAAATCGAATTCTGTTCGTTGACCTGCAAAGTACTCATCTAACTGCTTCGTCGCCAGTTGGCAAAGGTCATCTGGATTGCTAGTCATTAGCTCTTCATGATTTACATGGTCAATTTCAATAAGCGACACACCATTACTCACAATGATCATCTTGCCAATCGGTGCGTCATAAAGCTGTTTGTAAGTGCTGTCTTCCATGGGCTGTTTTCCCTCTTTATAGTCTTTAGTATCTCTTATCTACTCTTAATCTTTTTGTATCTAGTACCTGATTTTCAGGCTCTTCGAATCTCGATACCCGAATCTCTCATCTGCCATTTTAGGCTTTTCGCATCTCGATTACTCGAATCCCGTATCTGCTTTAGCCCTTACACGAAGTGCAAAACAATACCCTGAAATACCGCCGACAATGTTCCCCAAGGCTAAGCCTATAAACAACCCTTCGACACCATCAATTTGGCTGCCTATCCACGCAAAGGGCAAGGTAAAGACAAACAAACGCATGAAGCTCCATTGAAAGGCTTTGAGTGGTTGATGCATGGCATTCATCCCACTGATCAGCATCATCACAATGCCTTGGAATCCATAGCTAAAGGGAACGACTAACAGGTAATGCCACAATATGCCTCGGACGGATTCTTCTTGAGAGAACAGGGCAGCCAAAGGAATGCTCAACGGCACCATCATTAAGAAAATCAAACCTTGGAACATCACAGCAAAACGCATACTCAGAAACAGTGCCTTAAAGCTGCGCTGTGGGTTGTTTGCGCCAAAGTTCTGCGCCATAAAAGGCGTAAGGGCAGAGGTCAGAGACATCAACACAATGATAAGAATGGATTCAATACGCTGGGCAGCGCCATAAGCAGCAACGGCTTCAGTTCCTTGTTTGGCCAACATCATCATAATAATGGCGCCGGCTAATGGATTGAGCGCGTTAGACAAAGCCGCTGGGGTGCCTATTTTTAGAATCTGTCGCCAGTCACTGACGATGCTTGTCAGCTTAGGAGGTGCAAGCAGTTTTTCTCGTATGGTTAACACATACAGTGAGCCACACAACGCACCAAACCAACTGAAACCACTGGCAATCGCAGCGCCTTGAATCCCCAGTTCAGGGAAAGGCCCATACCCGAAGATAAGTAGCGGATCTAAAACACCATTGATAAGCCCAGCCAGTAGCATGATCTTGGCGGGCGTTTTTGTATCACCGGTCGCTCGAATCGCGCTGTTGCCTGCCATGGGAATGACCAACAATGGGATCGCGAGATACCAGACTGTCATGTATTCCGATATCAGCGGCAACAACTCTTGCTTTGCCCCTAACAGGGTAAACATAGGCTCTAGTGTTACTAGCCCCAGAGTTGATGCAAAACCAACAAGAAGCACCGCAAGTAATAAACCGTGACAAGTAAAGCGTGCTGCATTTTGTGCGCTGCCTTGGCCAAGCAATCGACCGATACATGTCGATAAGCCAATACCAATCCCCATGGTGATGCAGTTGATGGCAAAGGTGACTGGAAAGGTAAAGCTCACCGCAGCAAGGGCTTGCGTGCCCAGCAATGAGATAAAGAAGGTATCGACGAGATTAAACATCAAGATCGCCACCATGCCGAATATGGTCGGTATGGTCATGGTACGCAATGTACTCTCAATTGGGGCAGTTAATAGCCCGTGCTTATCTTGCATGTAAAGCGCCGATAGAATCTAAAAGCGTAGGATAAACAGATGCGGGCGGGAAGGGAAGAAAAGCAGATGCGAGTAAACGAGATTCGGGATGCGAAGAGCTTGAAGAGCAGATACAAAGAATTAGATGAGGGTAACGGGATGCGAGATACGAAAAGCAAAAACAAAGAAGGCGATTCTCTTGTGTTCCTCTCTTCGCTACTCGTTCACTCGCATCCTGCAACTGCTCTTAAGTTCTTCGCTACTCGTTTACCCGTATCTCGTATCTGCTCTTATCTTTAAGCTCTTCGCATCTCGTTTACTCGCATCCCGAATCTGCTCTTTCGATCACAATTTTTCCCTTTCACCCCTTGGGATCTTTCACATCGCCCCAACATACTCTTTAACCCCATGCCAATCGTGGCAACTATCAAATTAAATGGAAATTATCAGGAGATCTGACCGATGAATATCCGTCCTCTACACGACCGAGTTATCGTTGAGCGCCAAGAAGTTGAATCTAAATCTGCTGGTGGCATCGTTCTAACTGGTTCTGCCGCTGAAAAATCAACTCGCGGTACAATTCTAGCTGTTGGCAAAGGCCGCATTTTAGAAAACGGTTCAGTACAACCATTGGACGTTAAAGTTGGCGACACTGTTATCTTCGCTGAAGGCTACGGCACTAAGTCTGAAAAAATCGACGGCAAAGAAGTTCTGATCATGTCTGAAAACGACATCATGGCGATCGTTGAGTAATCCGACCCATAAACCTGAACTGACTGAATAAAGAATTTAAAGGAAATAAAGATGGCTGCTAAAGACGTTAAATTTGGTAACGACGCACGTATTAAAATGCTAGAAGGTGTAAACGTTCTGGCTGACGCGGTAAAAGTAACGCTAGGTCCTAAAGGCCGTAACGTTGTTCTAGACAAATCATTTGGCGCACCAACGATCACGAAAGATGGTGTTTCTGTTGCACGTGAAATCGAACTTGAAGACAAGTTCCAAAACATGGGCGCACAAATGGTTAAAGAAGTGGCTTCGCAAGCGAATGACGCAGCGGGCGACGGTACAACTACAGCAACCGTTCTTGCTCAAGCTATCATCACTGAAGGCCTAAAAGCCGTTGCTGCTGGCATGAACCCAATGGATCTTAAGCGCGGCATCGACAAAGCGGTTATCGCAGCGGTTGAAGAGCTAAAAGGTCTTTCAGTTCCATGTTCAGATACTAAAGCTATCGCGCAAGTAGGTACTATCTCTGCGAACTCGGATTCGACAGTGGGTAACATCATTGCTGAAGCGATGGAAAAAGTAGGTCGTGATGGCGTTATCACCGTTGAAGAAGGTCAGGCTCTACAAGACGAGCTAGACGTAGTCGAAGGTATGCAGTTCGATCGCGGTTACCTATCTCCTTACTTCATCAACAACCAAGAAGCCGGTTCTGTTGATCTAGAAAGCCCATTCATCCTTCTTATCGATAAGAAAGTTTCGAACATTCGTGAACTTCTTCCGACTCTAGAAGCGGTTGCTAAGGCATCTCGTCCACTTCTAATCATCGCTGAAGATGTAGAAGGCGAAGCGCTTGCAACTCTCGTTGTGAACAACATGCGCGGTATCGTGAAAGTGGCGGCTGTTAAAGCGCCTGGTTTCGGTGATCGTCGCAAGTCTATGCTACAAGACATCGCTATCCTAACGGGCGGCACGGTTATCTCTGAAGAGATCGGTTTAGACCTTGAGAAAGTAACGCTAGAAGACTTAGGTCAAGCTAAGCGTATTACTATCACTAAAGAAAACTCGACTATCATCGATGGTGCGGGTGAAGAGACAATGATCCAAGGTCGTGTTTCTCAAATCCGTCAACAAATCGAAGATGCAACGTCTGACTACGACAAAGAGAAACTTCAAGAGCGCGTAGCTAAGCTAGCTGGCGGTGTTGCAGTAATCAAAGTTGGCGCTGCGACTGAAGTTGAAATGAAAGAGAAGAAAGACCGCGTTGAAGATGCACTTCACGCAACTCGCGCTGCTGTTGAAGAAGGTGTGGTTGCTGGTGGTGGTGTTGCACTTATCCGCGCTGCGTCTAAAGTTGCTGGCCTTGAAGGCGACAACGAAGAGCAAAACGTCGGTATCCGTGTTGCACTACGTGCAATGGAAGCTCCGATTCGTCAAATCACTAAGAACGCTGGTGATGAAGAATCAGTGGTTGCTAACAACGTTCGTGCTGGCGAAGGTAACTACGGTTACAACGCGGCGACTGGCGAATACGGTGACATGATTGCTATGGGTATCCTAGATCCAACTAAGGTAACTCGCAGCGCACTTCAGTTCGCTGCATCAGTTGCTGGTCTTATGATCACAACAGAAGCGATGATCACAGACAAGCCTCAAGATTCAGCTCCTGCAATGCCTGATATGGGTGGCATGGGCGGTATGGGCGGCATGATGTAATCATCCCCCTTTCTCGTAACAGAGAGAGCCATACATAAGCTTTAGACAACGGAGACCTCGGTCTCCGTTTTTTTATGGAGCAGATACGAGATGCGAGTAATCGGGATGCGAAGAGCGTAAGAGCGGATACGAGATTCGAGTGAGCGGGATACGAAAAGATTAAGAGCAAGTTCGAAATTACAAGCGACCACTGAACAGAAGTCTCTAGGTTTGGTGCTTTTCTAGAACTTTTCTGTTGGGTGCTTTTGAGATGATTATGTTTTCGGTCTTTAGGTAGAATTGTGCTTTATAGAAAACTTGATGTTTGGCAACGAAGCCGGCAATTATCGATAAATGTTTATCGGGGAATGTCTATGTGTAGAGATTTTGGTTTCAAAGACCAGATTACTCGCAGTGCTTTATCTGTACCCAGTAATATCGCTGAAGGTTGCGAGCGAAAATCTCTCAAAGAACGTCGGCATTTCTTCGCTATCGCTAAGGGCTCTATAGGTGAATTTGCAACTCAAGCCGATATAGGCGTTGAAGTTGGATTTATTCCTAGGGACGTTGGTGAGCAATGGCAATCTGAAGCGCTTCAAATCTCACGTATGTTAGGAGCTTTAATCAAGTCACTAGAACAATAATTTCCTTTGCTTTTCTCATCTCGCCACTCGCATCCTGTATCTGCTTTTATCTCCGCTCTTTGCCTTTCGCATCTCGTTCACTCGAATCCCGTATCTGCGTTTATCTCCGCTCTTTGCCTTTCGCATCTCGTTTACCCGAATCCCGTATCTTCGTTTATCTCCGCTCTTTGCTTTTCGCATCTCGTTCACTCGAATCCCGCATCTGCTTTATCTCTGCTCTTAACCTTTCGCATCTCGTCTACTCGCATCTGCTTTTATCTCTGTTCTTTGCCTTTCGCATCTCGTTTACTCGAATCCCGTATCTGCTTTTCCATTGCTCTTTATGATTTAGCGGCTTATATTCAACAGTACAGTTATGACATTGATCTAACATGGATAGCTGTTGAATAAAGGATAATAAATGCTTGATTGAAAATGGATTAATCAAGTCAACAATAAGTCAGTGGAGACTCCCCCAATGAAAAAACTACTTTCAGTACTTGCTGTTTCTGCAGCAGTAATGGCACCGGCGGCATTTGCTTCTTCGCCTGTTATGTTTTCAACGATTAACGGTTTCAACGCACCTGATTCAGATGCGGTTGGCGGTGTGCGTTTGGCTCTGCTTCACGGACAAGTAAACGACCTTAAAGGTGTCGATCTTGCCGTTGTTGGTATGTCTGAGACGCAAACGACCACAGGTGTGAACCTGGGTATTTTTGGTGCATCAAAAGTGAACCAAGAAATGACCGGTGCATCTCTGGGTTTCTTCAACTGGAATACGGGTAAAACAACCGGTGTTAACCTTGGTGCTGTGAACATTACTAATGATGTGAAAGGCGCGAACGTGAGTTTTGTAAACTACTCAGAAGGTAACACTATGGTTGATGTTGGTGCAGCGAACCTTTCAGAAGTGTCTACGGTTCAGGTTGGTATCTTCAACAAAACCAACAAAATCGAAGGTGTACAAGTTGGTCTGATCAACTGTGCTGATAACGGTTTCTTCCCGTGCTTCCCGATTGTAAACTTTGCTAAGTAAGGCTTAGTGTTACTATAGTGATTCATAACGCCTAAGTGCATCTGACTTAGGCGTTATTGCAACTCAGCATTTTCTTATAGATTTCCAAACGCCCCTCCAAAATGGATAAGCATATTGTTTTATATTTCCTGTTGCAGTATTTTTACTTATAAGTACAATGTGCGATAAATTCCCAATGATGATTTATATGCTTTGATTAACCACCATACCGTCGATTTTAAAAAGGCTTTCTTAGGCCTGACCGCCAGTTTTTTAGTAGTTTTGAGCTTGTTGCTCGTTGATTCAGCGGAAGAATCAGATAAGCAGTATGGAATGGAAAACCAAGGCGTGACACGCTCTTTAGCGGAGCTCACACAGATCATAAATGCGCTTGATTACAACATCACTGCGCTTTATCCACTGCATGGGGATACCTACGTATTCTCGCATGACAAAAAGATCGAGGGTGAGACGTGTTACTTCACCAGTGAGGAGCAACATGCCCCTCGTTTTGATTTTATGTTCTCTGGCCCTCGCGAGATGTGCAACCCGAAATCGGACCTTTATACCGAAGCGGGTAAGCGCCTGTTCATCGCGCCGACCATGGCTTATTTTGCCAATACCATAGATACCATTTCTGCGATTTACTTCATTTCAAAAGAGAAATTCATTATCTCTTCGCCTTCTGATTTTGCCAGTTACATCAAGGGCGACACCTTTGATTCGGTTGTGAATAGCAGGCCTTATTGGGTGAATACGATTCGCTTTGGCTTAGCTCAAGGGCAAGACCAAGTGGTGTATACCGGCCAATATGATGACTACCTGACAGGTCAGAAAGTGGTGACCTTAACCAAAGGAATCTACGTTAATGGTGAGTTTAAAGGGGTGTTGGGTGTCGATGGCTATGTCTCTAACCTAGTCTCAAACCCTACCCATGGCTACAAAGTCACCAGTACGCGAGGCGCAAACAAATACGGTTTTATGGACTTTACTTATTCCAAACCTCTGTATGTTGATGACATTGACACCCAGTTATATCTGAGTATTGAAGAAGACAAGAGCGAGCACTTTCTGCATATCTTGGAAATGGAGAAGATTCAGCTTTCGATACTGTTGGTTTTGTATCTGCTCTCGGTTTTATGGCTATGGCGCTTCTATACAAGACAAGAGCACCAGCGTTTAAATGAGCTAGCAATGCGCGACCCATTAACGGGCTTGCTGAATCGACGTGGCTTTGAGGCTCGATTACTGGCGCAAGATGAAGAGCCGATTATTGGTGTTGGCGTGTTTGATATCGATGATTTCAAAGTCGTTAATGATCAGCATGGCCATAAAGTGGGGGACGAGGTGATTTGCCATGTTGCTCGGTTGATGCTGAACAGCGTTAGACAGCAAGATATCGTGGCTCGATTTGGTGGCGAAGAGTTTGTTGTCGCGATTACGGGTGAATCGTCTGAGTTGCTTTCATCGATCTTTGAGCGAATTCAAAACGACATTAGCCTACAGAGTTATCGATGCCCTACGGGTAACAAGATTAGTATCTCAGTGTCTGGTGGCGCGACGCTCTACTCTCTGTATAAGTTCGACAGCGTAGGGCACTTGTGGGAAAACCAAAGTATTCGCTCCTCGGATGAGCAGCTTTATAAGGCAAAGGCTGCAGGTAAGAATCAGGTGTGCATTCAGGTGTATTAATGAGTTGGATACACAAAGGCCTAGTCGTGTGACTAGGCCTTCTTAATGTCTGTCTCAGATTGAGGTTACTTCTTCACTCGACCTTTTCTCATCCACTTTTGGTGAACACCACGGCGCAGGCTTTGGAAACTGTTTTCCACTTTATCGACACCAAGCAGAATCACTAGCGCCATTAGCGTGATAATGACCGATTGCGAAAGGTGACCAAGTGCGATCATCATACCTAATGCAGCGAGCACCCAGATAATCGCGGCTGAAGTCACGCCATGAATCTTTCCATCCAATGTCATCATGACCCCAGCGCCAAGGAAACCAACCCCAGTAATGATCTGACCAAGCACACGAGCTTGATCGAGCGTGTTAGGGGAAAGGCTAATCGCCATCGTAAGGAAGAAATAGGTACCACTGATGATCAGAATCGATGTTCTGATCCCTACCGGTTTACCACGTGTTTGTCGCTCGATGCCGATTAACGAACCACACAGCGTGCATGCTGCAAGTCCTGCCCAGCTAAAGGGGGCAAGGTTGAGAGTTTGTTCTATAAATTGTGTCATATCACCCCTCCTAAAAATTTAGAATAGAGCCGAGTATGCTAATAATAGACCGGACGATCGAACAAAAACTTTTTGTCTTAACGATTGATAAAGGTGACGTAAAGTCTAGCAGCCGTCTGTTGTTAAGGTGAAGACTGGTGTCGTGGTCTCTGTCGCTTCTTGGTACTCAAGGTAGCAGTTATCAGCCTGATTTTTTCGGCTCGAAGGCGCATAAAGAATAATGCCATCGTTCGCGTCAGTGTTGGTAAAGAACCAGTCAGCTCTGCCCGTATCCCAAACCGCATCCAAGAACGTGGATTCGATAAGCATTGACCAAGTTTGATCGTTCATCGCTGCAGGGTAACCGTAAGCGACCAATATATCGTCACCCTCAACGTTAATCGATGCGCTGACAGCCTTATCCAAGCCTAGTGCTGATGTCTTACCATAAAGCATAGCACTTGCACCCTCCATTCCGCCTTTAAGGCCGTTTAATGTCGAGATGCGCGCATCAGTTTGCAGGTTGAGGAACTTAGAAGCAGCAGTGACCGACACAATACCTAGAATTACGATCACCACGACCAGCTCGATGATGGTGAAACCTCTTGAGCTGAACTTAAGCGCTGGTTGAGATGTGATTGCTGGTGGAGTCACTGAGGTATTGTGTTTCATTGATACAACTTCTCTATTCAATGTGTAGATCGAGCGGTGTCTTGCTGCTGCGTCCGCCAATTTCACGAGTTAACTTAGGTACGAGGTAGCCAGAAACCTCAGAGATTAATCCCTTAAAGTGACGCTTGGCTTCTTCATCAGAAATATAGAAATGAGCGGCGCCCTGAACTTTATCAAGCACATGCATATAGTAAGGTAAAACACCGGCGTCGAATAGCTTTTCGCTTAATTCTTTCAATGAGTTAGCGCTGTTATTTACGCCTTTAAGCATCACGCCTTGGTTGAGCAGAGTAGCACCGCTTAACTTAAGCTTGTGGAAGGCTTGTTTGAGCTCTAAGTTGATTTCGTTAGCATGGTTAATGTGGCTGACCATCATCACATTAAGGCGAGTTTGAGCTAACAATTGGCACAGTTCATCCGTTACTCGAGCGGGAATCACAACCGGTAATCGGCTATGAATTCGAGCGGTCTTTACATGTGGAATCTGTTCGATGGCATGAATCAGCCACTCTAGTTCGCTGTCTTTGGCCATCAGTGGATCGCCACCTGACAAGATAACCTCGTTGATCTCTGGGTGAGCCGCCACATAGTCGAGGCTGGTTTGCCAAACAGACTTCGAGCCCTTGTTATCTTGGTAAGGGAAATGACGACGGAAGCAGTAGCGGCAGTTAATTGCGCAACCGCCTTTCACAATCATCAGTGCACGATTTTTGTATTTGTGCAGTAAGCCCGGAATTGCGTTCTCTTGCTCTTCCAGTGGATCAGCGGAATAGCCTTGGTGTACCTCAAACTCTTCGCTTAGCGGTAAAACCTGTCGTAGCAATGGATCGTGTGGGTTGCCTTTTTCCATTCGTTCGACAAAGCTAAGAGGTACCCGAAGTGCAAATAACTCACGAGCAGCGAAGCCTGCTTGCCACGGTGTTGGGTCTATTTCCAATGCCTCAAGCAGTTTTGTCGGGTCAGAGATCGCATTCGATAGTTGTTTGAGCCAGTTTTGCTCAACAGATTCGACTTTTCGGGTTATGATATGCGGCATTGAAATTAACTCAAAGATGTGGAAGAGAAAATCATGGCGTCAGTAAGCACCAATGAATTCAAAGGCGGTTTAAAATTCATGTTAGATAACGAGCCTTGCTCAATTATCGACAATGAATACGTTAAGCCAGGTAAAGGCCAAGCGTTTAACCGTGTAAAACTTCGTAAACTGCTGTCAGGCAAAGTGTTAGAGAAAACATTCAAATCAGGCGAAAGCTTTGAGCTTGCAGATGTTGTTGACGTTGAACTAGGCTACCTATACAACGATGGCGAATTCTACCACTTCATGAACAACGAAACATTTGAGCAAATTGCAGCAGACGTAAAAGCAGTCGCTGACTCAGCAAAATGGTTAGTTGAAAATGATGTTTGTACTCTAACGTTGTGGAATGATAACCCTATCACTGTTACTCCGCCAAACTTTGTTGAGATCGAAGTAACTGAAACCGATCCTGGCCTTAAAGGCGACACACAAGGTACTGGCGGTAAGCCTGCAACTCTAGCAACAGGCGCGGTAGTTCGCGTACCTCTATTCATCGCTATCGGTGAAGTTGTTAAAGTTGATACTCGTACTGGCGAATACGTTGGTCGTGTGAAGTAATTTACTTCAAGTATCTGAAAAAGGTCGCTTATGCGGCCTTTTTTTGTACCTTAAGAACAGATGCGCGTAAACGAGATGCGGGATACGAAGAGCGGGAAGAGCAGATACGAGTAAACGGGATGCGAGATATTCGACAAACAATAAAAAAGCAGAGCTGGATAACCTAGCTCTGCTTTCTATTTTCTGCTCTTAAGCTCTTCGAATCTCGATTACTCGAATCCCGCATCTGCTTTTAAGCTCTTCGATACTCGATTACTCGAATCCCGCATTTGCTTTTAAGCTCTTCGATACTCGTTTACTCGAATCCCGCATCTGCTTTTAAGCTCTTCGAATCTCGATTACTCGAATCCCGCATCTGCTCTTAAGCTCTTCGATACTCGATTACTCGAATCCCGCATCTGCTTTTAAGCTCTTCGATACTCGATTACTCGAATCTCGCATCTGCTTTTAGCTCTTCGATACTCGATTGCTCGAATCCCGTATCTGCTTTTAGATCATAAAGATGAAAATAACAGATAACGCGCTGATTAGGCCTGCAACGAAGTAGCAACCCACTTTACCCGCAACGCCGACGTGGAACTTAAGGTCGTGCATGCCGTGGTGAAGACGGTGCATTGCGTGCCACATTGGCAGTGCTAGCGTACCGATGATGAATAACGCACCGATAATGCTGGTGGCGAATTCAGAAACACGCTCGTAGCTCATTGCATCTGCATCGATAATGCCCATAGGCACTAAGATACCCAGCACTAAAATCGTGATTGGTGTGATCATCGCGAACCAAGTACCGCCAGCGCCGAATAGGCCCCACCAGATTGGTTCATCAGAGCGCTTCGGATTGTGGTTAACAGGTTTTACTTTGTAATTTGTGTTCATAACGAAAGCTCCTTACACCACAACAAGAACGATTAAAGAAATAAAAGCCACCGCTGCCCACTGAGTCAGTACGATGATTCTTTTATCAACCAATTTGCCTTTAAGACGGATTGGCATCACTTGAGGCATCATGCTGAAGAAGGTTTGAGCGTGCAGCAAGCTGCCTAGCAGTGCCACGATGTTGATACCAACAACGACAGGGTTAGCCATAAAGCTCAACCAACCTTCCCACGCTTCAGGACCTTTCACTAGCGAACCCAAACCGAAGGTTAGGAACAGAGTGAATAGAATCAAAGGCAGTACAGTCGCTTCACGTAGCATGTAGAAGCGGTAGAACGGATGGTTGCTCCACCACGTTCTCTTCATCTCACGAACATAAGGCTTACGATTGCTCATATTATGCCTCCTCTGCTGTTTTTACTTGCGATCCGTCTGGCTTGAACATCGAGATAACGAAGTCCATTGAAGACTCAACTTTGCCTTGGTTTACAGCTGCTGCTGGGTCTACTTTCTTCGGACAAACGTCAGAACAGTAACCTACAAACGTACAGCCCCAAGCGCCGTTGTCGCCATTGATAAGCTTCATGCGCTCAGCTTTACCATTGTCACGGCTATCTAGGTTGTAGCGGTGAGCAAGAGCAAGTGCCGCAGGACCAATGAACTCAGGGTTTAGACCAAACTGAGGACACGCTGCGTAACACAAACCACAGTTGATGCAGCCAGCGAACTGTTTGTACTTCGCCATTTGCTCAGGAGTCTGAATGTTAGTGCCGTCTTCTGGCTTACGGTCGTTACCAATGATGTAAGGCTTGATTGCTTCAAGGCGTTCGATGAACGGCGTCATGTCGACAATCAAATCTTTTTCGATTGGGAAGTTAGCCAAAGGCTCAATCTTGAAGCCATTCGGGTAGTCACGTAAGAAGCTCTTACATGCCAGTTTTGGCACGCCATCAACCATGATGCCGCAAGAACCACAAATCGCCATACGACAAGACCAACGGTAAGACAGGTCTTTATCTAGGTTATCTTTGATGTAACCGATCGCATCAAGCACTGACATGGTTTCATCAAACGGAACTTCAAAGGTTTGAAAGTGAGGTTCTGCATCGTGCTCAGGGTCATAACGCAGGATTTCAATTTTTTGGATTCGATTCGCTGACATTATGCTTGCTCCTCTTCGCTCTTCTTCGCATTCTCTTCTGCTGCTTTTTCAGCGGCAGCGGCTTTCTCGGCTGCTTCACCGTATAGACGAGCTTTAGGTTGAGATTTAGTAATCTTAACGCCGCTGTAGTCGATGGTTGGTGCTGCATCTTCGTTGTAGAAAGATAGAGAGTGTTTCAGGAAGTTCACGTCATCACGTTCTGTGCAGTTGTCGTCTAGACGTTGGTGTGCACCGCGAGACTCTTTACGAAGGATCGCTGAGTGAACCATCGCTTCTGCAACTTCAAGGCCGTAACCCACTTCGATAGCGTAAAGTAGGTCTGTGTTGAACACTTTGCCTTTGTCTTTAATGCTGATCTTCTTGTAGCGCGCTTTCAGTTCAGTGATTTTGTCGATGGTCTTTTGCATCAAGTCTTCTTGACGGTAGATACCACAACCCGCTTCCATGGTGTGACCCATTTCAGTACGGATATCAGCCCAGTTCTCATCACCTTCTTGGTTTAGTAGACCGGCTATGCGATCTTCAACCGCTTTAACTTGCTTAGCGATAGACTCTTCATTCCAGCCTTTGAATTCAGCTGCACGTTTCACGGCTTCTTCACCGGCTACGCGACCAAATACTACGAACTCAGCCAGAGAGTTAGAACCTAGGCGGTTTGCACCGTGTAGGCCAACTGAAGCACATTCACCAACGGCGAATAGGCCTTTAATACGAGTTTCACAGGTACCGTTAGTTTCAATACCACCCATGGTGTAGTGAACGGTAGGGCGAATTGGGATTGGCTCTTTTGCTGGGTCTACGTTTACGTACGCTTTTGCCAGCTCACAGATGAACGGAAGACGCTCTTGCAGGTACTCTTCACCAAGGTGGCGAAGGTCAAGGTGTACGACATCACCAAGTGGGTGCTTGATGGTGTTGCCTTTCTGCTGCTCGTGCCAGAATGCTTGAGAAACTTTGTCACGAGGACCCAGTTCCATGTATTTGTTTTTCGGCTCGCCCACTGGAGTTTCAGGGCCCATGCCGTAATCTTGCAGGTAACGGTAGCCGTTCTTGTTGACGATGATACCGCCTTCACCACGACAACCTTCGGTCATCAAGATGCCAGTGCCCGGTAGGCCTGTTGGGTGGTATTGAACGAACTCCATATCACGCAGTGGTACACCGTGGCGATAAGCCATTGCCATACCGTCACCAGTTACGATGCCGCCGTTGGTATTACAGTGGTAAACACGACCTGCGCCACCGGTTGCTAGAACAACAGATTTTGCTTTGATGGTAACAAGCTCACCTTCAGACATGTGAATCGCGATTAGGCCTTGTACTTCGCCATCTTCAACGAGCAAATCCACCACAAAGTACTCATCAAATCGTTTGATTGTGTCGTACTTCATCGAAGTCTGGAACAGAGTATGAAGCATGTGGAAGCCGGTTTTATCCGCTGCGAACCACGTTCTCTCTACCTTCATACCGCCGAATCGGCGTACGTTTACTTCACCGTTTTCTTTACGACTCCATGGGCAGCCCCATTGTTCCATTTGGATCATTTCGCGAGTCGAGTTTTCAACAAAGTATTCAACAACATCCTGTTCACATAGCCAGTCGCCACCACCAACAGTATCGTTGAAGTGGTTATCTAGGCTATCTTCGTCTTTAATTACCGCTGCTGAACCGCCTTCTGCCGCTACCGTGTGCGAACGCATTGGGTAAACTTTAGAAATCAGTGCTACTTCCAGTTCAGGATTAGCTTCAGCCGCAGCAATAGCTGTACGAAGACCAGCGCCGCCTGCGCCGATGACTGCGATATCTGTGGTAATTGTCTTCACAGTTATTCTCCAGTGTGATGCGGAGTATTCCGCTTGTAATTATAAAAAGCCTATTTAGGAGGTTCTAAATCGTAGGAACCATTTAGCGCCCCTAAGCCTTAAGTGGTAGGTTCAGTGTAAGAGAGGAAGGTATTCGAAAAGTTGATGCATTTGGGTTTTTAGGTCGGTAATGCATATGGAGGCATAGAAATTATAGGTTATGTGACTGCAATCACGGCAATGAATTGTTGATAACGATTAACCCACAGGACGGGTGTTAACGGCTTGTTGAGTATGATTTTTGTTATCAATGTCGATGTGAAATCTGTATCGATAATTGTATTGTAGAACGTAATTTTCTGGCTTCATTAAAACAACATTTTGCTTTCACGAATAGAAAGATAGAAGCTTACAAAAGCGATGAAAGGTGGTAATTTTCGTCGCCTAGAATTCAGTAATATGGAACTCAATAATGCACTCTACATGGCAACCGGCCGCAACCATTAAACAGTTAAAGCAACGTGCTGATATCCTTAATCAAATTCGTCAGTTCTTTGCTGAGCGAAACGTGATGGAAGTGGATACGCCGGCGATGAGCCACGCCACGGTGACTGACGTGCATTTGCATACGTTCAAAACTGAATTCGTAGGACCGGGTTATGCACACGGTCAGCCACTGTTCTTTATGACCAGCCCTGAGTTTCATATGAAACGTCTATTAGCGGCGGGCAGTGGCTGTATCTACCAAATCTGTAAATCTTTCCGTAACGAAGAAAATGGCCGTTATCACAACCCTGAGTTCACTATGTTGGAGTGGTATCGAGTTGGCTTTGATCATCATGACCTGATGGATGAAATGGATCTGCTGTTACAGCAGGTACTTAAATCGGGCTCAGCAGAGCGAATGACTTACCAACAAGCCTTTATTGACGTGTTAGGTGTGTGTCCCCTGGAAGATTCGATGGCTACGCTAAAGCAAGCCGCAGCAAAACTTGGGCTCAGCGATATAGCTGACCCTGAAGAAGATCGTGATACCTTGCTGCAGTTGCTGTTTAGTATTGGGGTTGAAGCCAAAATAGGACAACAAGTCCCTGCGTTTGTTTATGACTTTCCGGCTTCACAAGCGGCATTAGCCAAGATTAACCCGAATGATTCGCGAGTAGCCGATCGCTTTGAGGTGTATTTCAAAGGCATTGAATTGGCAAACGGCTTCCATGAACTAGACAAGCCACAAGAGCAGCTCAAGCGCTTTGAAGATGACAATGCCAAACGTATTGAGATGGGCTTATCGCCTCAACCGATTGACCATCACTTGATTGAGGCATTAAAAGCGGGCTTACCAGACTGTGCGGGTGTTGCTTTAGGTATTGATCGTCTGATCATGCTGGCATTAGGTTATGACCATATCGATGATGTGACGGCTTTTCCGTTCCCGCGCTCTTAGCTTTTTGATTTTGTTTTACTGAGAGTGAATAGTCATTAGCTATTAATTCTCAGTTTCCAATCAGCTGCCAATTAACTTCACTAGCTAGCTGACTAGAATACCAGTACCACTATCTAACAAGAATACCAGTGCCGACCACTGCAACAATGGCACCTATCCAAGCGTAGGCATTTGGTCTCTGTTTGGTGTACAGCCAAAGTATTGGTAACAACATGATTGGTGTGGTTGAAGATAACAGAGCAACCATGCCGACATTGCCTTCCTGAAGCGCATACAAGATCAGCGTCATTCCCACCGCCATCGCTAAAAATCCGTTCACTGCGGTAATCGCAAATATTTGACCATTCATCGGGTTGATTGCGCGTGAGAGCTTGGCGCCCGTTAAGCGAAATGCGGAGTGAGCAACAAAAGCGGTGATCATACGAATTGCTGAAGCGGCAACAGGGTCTATGCTGGTTTGCATCACGGGTTTTGCGATGATGCCACCCAGTGCTTGGCAAATCGCAGCTGTAATTCCCAGTGCAACACCAATCCACACAGTGCCCTTGATGGTTTCGAGTTGGTTGTTGGCTTGTCCTCGACGACCAAAGAATATCGCGGTTAATACACCACTGAACACCAAAGCTGAGCCAATCAGCTCCACCGAAGTCATACTTTCGCTAAACAGGAAGTAACCAAGAATCGCCGAGAACACAGCGTGACAAGAGAACAGCAAACCTGCTTGGCGCGGTCCCATTCTGTTCAAACAAGCAAATAGGGCGGTATCACCAATGAAGATGCCAATTAGCCCAGACAGCATCATCGGCGTGACGAGGTCTGCTTCGACCGTTGACCAACCGCCAGTAAACCAAGCCATGCTCGATAAGATGATAGCAGTGCAACCCATGCGCCATCGGCTATAGGCGAAAGAACCTAAGTGTTGAGCAGGCTTTACTGACATCAGGCTCGCGATGGCCCAAAGAAAAGCGGCAGCAAGAGCCAACCATTCGAATCCCATCTGAATAACATCCTTGTGTCTGGGATAAATAAGCTCATCAATATGCATTAAACCGGACTGAGAACAAAGTGATTCTTATGAAAAGAACCACTTTGTTTCAGTTATCGGTTTACGTCACCGGCCGCTCGATGGTGAGGTTTAACTTATGTTGCTTGAGATGAGTTATACCTTAAAGCGCTCCACATCTCGGCGCATCGACTCAGCAGCGCTACTCATTTCATTTGAGCTATTGCGGCTGCTTTCAGCTTGTTGTGCAAGATCGTCGGAGGCATCTTTGATCCCTTGCGTATTGCGACTGATATCTTCGCTTACTGCGCGTTGCTCTTCCGCAGCACTCGCTATTTGCAGCGCCATATCGTTGATTTCAGAGATTGCCTGAGTGATTTTAGTCAGGCTGCCATGAGCTTGCTCTGCGAAGCCAACGCTGTTTTCTGCCAGTTTAGTGCTGGTGGTCATGCTTTCAACGGCATGTTCGGTATTCTTCTGCAGCGTATCAATCATCACGCGGATTTCTTCGGTCGAGCCATGCGTTCGTTGGCTGAGCACTCGAACTTCATCGGCTACAACCGCAAATCCACGACCTTGCTCTCCCGCACGCGCCGCTTCAATCGCGGCATTCAATGCCAACAAGTTGGTTTGTTCGGCAATGCCTTGAATGGTGGATAGGATCTGATTGATGCTTTGCGCGTTGTTTTCCAGTTCTCGAATAACATTGGCAGCGTCTTCAACTTGAGTTGCAAGGCCAGTAATCGCATCGCGGTTTTGTTGAATAACCTCTTGGCCTTCGTTACAAGCGGTGGCTGACGCTTGAGAAGCGGATGCCGTGAGTTCGGCATGGCTAGCCACTTCAGCTGCCGTGGCTGACATCTCATGAATCGCGGTCGCTATTTGATTGATATCGTTTTGCTGATTCTCAACTCGAATGGATGATTGGGTCGCCAGTTGATTGGCTTTCTCTGCATGATTGTTTAAATCGTGGCTGTGTTCAATAACGCCCTTTAACATGCTTTGCATTTGGCTTAAGAACTGGTTTACAAGCTCAGCAAGCTTACCTATCTCATCCATGCGTGTGATATCAATGCGTTGAGTGAGGTCGCCTCTGCCTTGAGCAAGCTGAGTCAGTGCTTCTGATAAGGTTTGTAATGGGGAAAGTAGGCGGTTGATCACCATTGTGCTCGCAATCGAAATGACGATGTACAAAATTAAAGAAGTCAGGGAGATGAACTGAATCGCGTCAGATACCGCGGAAAACGCCATTTCTTTATCGATAACAATACCCAGTGACCAATCGGTATTCGGGACGTTGGCAATGTAGACCATTTTATCCTCTTGGCCAGGCCAAGTTAGCGTAGTGATCATTTGGCCTTGGATCAGTTGTGACACTTTGTTGGCTGTTAGTTCCGGATTCAAACTGGTTAGTGGTTTCTGACTTAGCTCTTCATCACTGTAGGCAACGATGTTGTTGTTACCGTCAACTAAAAACGCAAAGCCATCGTTATCCAGTTTCACGTTGAGTACGGTGTCGATAATGCTGGTCACAGTTAAATCTGCCGCGAGGACACCTTGTCTTTCACCGTTGAATGCTTTTGCAAAGCTGATGACAATGCTGCCGTCAAAGTCTTGATAAGGTTCAGTAATGACGAGGTCTGATGTTGCGTTGGCATCTTTATACCAAGGGCGGGTGCGTGGGTCGTAGCCTGCTGGCCAATCTTCACCTTTGTCGCCATACGCGATAGTGCCATCGCTGAATCCCGCATAAACAGACAAGAATTGCCCGGCTTGTTTAGTGATCAATAACTCGCGGTCAGAGTTACTGTTGCTTGAAATAGTCGATTCATTGGCAAGCATCATATCACTGCGAGTCGAGAGCCAATCGGCAATATAATTCGTCGTGCCAGCACTGACATTTTTCATTTCTTGGTTGATCGCGACTTCAGTCTCTTGAGTCAGCTGATTAACAGATATCCAGGCTTGAGCGCCACTCACGACGGCAATAATGACCGCAATTGCGATCTGAATTTTAAACTTAATAGTATGTCTCACAGCTTATTCCTCTCTTATTAGACAAATGCTAACGACAGTGACGTACTTGATGGTGAATTGGTGTGTCTCTGATAGGCGTATAGTGCCGCTGTCTTAGGATGAATGACTGTGTTTAAAATCATAAATTCTAAATATATTTACTCTGATTTTTGTAAAACAGTGAAGTAATATCACAGTTAACTATTGATTGAAATGTCAGTTAATTGCTTGAGATGGAGTGGTATAGATCGAAAAAAGCGCTAAATCTACATTCAGCGCTTTAGTTAGGATTAAAGGTGAGCGTTAACGCTTACTAGGTGATGATAAACAAGGCGAGGTAAACCATCAGCAAGCCAACAATACCTAAGATGATGCCCATCTTCGCCATATCTTTGCTTTCGATAAGCCCGGTCGAGTAGGCCAGTGAGTTTGGTGGTGTCGATACGGGTAAAATCATACCAAGTGACGCAGAGAAGGCGACCACAACCAGCAAGCCTTGCAGGCCACCAATCGCAACTAGGCTTTCCATGGATGCACCAATTGCAGCGGCTATCGGCATCAGCAAGTTGGCAGTCGCAGTGTTTGACATGAAGTTCGCCATTAACCAACACACAATAGATAACGTCAGTACCACAGCCGCCGGTGACAGTGACTCATAGTCAATCGCGTGTGCGAGTGCAGCGGCTAAGCCTGTTTTATCAAGGCCGATACCAATCGCGATACCACCTGCGACCAGCCACAACACATCCCAGTTGATCAGCTTGAGCTCTTCTTTGCCCATGATGCCTGTGAGCGTAAACACAGCCAGTGGAATAATAGAGACCACATAGGTGTTCATGCCATGCAGTTTGGTGGTCATCCACAATAAGATTGTCGCAGCGAAGGTGATGTAAACCACAATCGCTCGCCAGCTTTTTCTAAATTGTCCATCGAGCTTGAGCACCATGTTTCTTTCTTTAGAAGGGAAGAGTTTTTGTAGAAGAAACCAAGCGATGGTGAGTTGGATGATCACAAAGGGTAAGCCCATCATCATCCAGCTGAGGAAGTCGATGGTGTTTTCACCGGTTAGGTATTGCAGCGCGATGGCATTGGGTGGTGTACCGATGGGTGTCGCAATACCACCGGTGTTGGCAGCAATTGGAATACACAATACGAGCGCCTTAATCCCCATATCACCTTTTGGTGCAGAAGCTACGATCGGGCCTAACAGCGCAAGCATCATTACCGTCGTTGCGGTATTTGACATGAACATTGAGAACACGGCGGTGATCAGCATTAAACCTAGCATAATGAAGCGCGGCTCTGTGCCAAATGGTTTGAGTAATACTCGCGCTAGGTTGTTATCGAGTTCATACTTGGATGCGGATATCGCAAGAGCAAAACCACCCATGAAAAGGATGATGATCGGTGACGAAAATGCACCGAAGATGTCGGTATATTTGATTAACTCACCGAGATCGTGCCCCGCTGGTGGATTTCTAAATAGGTGTAAACCTTTGTCAGATATCATCACCAGTTCAAGCGCAATGATCAAAATTGAAGTGGCGAATACCGGAACAGGTTCAAGCACCCACAGTAGAGCGGCCAACAAGAATATTGCCAACAAGCGATGTTGAATCAGCGTGAGATCATCGATTGGTATTGAATCTATCGGCATGAATAACACGCCTAAGGGAATCGCAAAACAAATCAACAGCTTGACCAGAACGCCAACATTGAGTTTAGGCATGTACAAAGACCCTATAAATAAAATATCTTCAAATAGAGTAAGTTATCTGGATTTCTGGTACTTGGAGACGGGTTGGAAAATCAAAAAGTTGTTTAAGGTTTCGGCAACTGTTTTGTTTTTGGTCAATCTTTTTCTAGGCAGTTAGAAGCAAGAGTGAGAAGCAACAGGTGTCTGGGCTTGAGGTTTGAAAGCTTGGGTTGTTAGAGCTTGAGTAGCAAACGAATCGGTGGAGCTAAGAAAAAGGCGCGTTCTTCTCTGAAATAGAAAAAGTAACGCGCCTTGAAAGCTTAATGAATTAACTCTGAGAGTTACGCTTGGTCTGTGTTCTCAGTAGAGTCGGCAGCAGCATTATCAGTTGCTTGTGCTTCTTTGCCTGCAATGTGCGCGAAAGGTGTACCAAGAACCGTTTTCTCACCATTTTTCATCGTGTCGTCAAACTTGATCGCATCTTTAGCGAACAGGTTGATAACGGTTGAACCAAGCTTAAAGCGGCCCATCTCTTCGCCTTTCTTCAAGATGATTGCTTTGTCACCTTGTGCAGGGTAATCCCATTTGTAAACTGAGTTACCACGAGGTGGAGTAATGGTACCAGCCCATACTTGCTCGATGCTGCCAACGATAGTTGCGCCAACCAGCACTTGTGCCATTGGGCCAAACTCAGTATCAAAGATACAAACCACACGCTCGTTACGTGCGAATAGGTTTGGAACGTTTTCTGCCGTTAACGGGTTAACTGAGAAAAGGTCACCTGGAACGTAGATCATCTGGCGCAGTGTGCCGTCGCATGGCATGTGCACGCGGTGGTAATCACTTGGAGACAGGTAAAGCGTTGCGAATTCACCGTCTGTAAACTCATCCGCTAGCGCAGCATCACCACCCAATAGCTCGCGAGCTGAGTAGTTATGGCCTTTCGCTTGAATCAGTTGACCGTCAGTAATTGGGCCAAATTGGCTTACACGTGCATCTGCAGGGTGAACAATAACAGACTCCCCTTCAGCGATAGGACGCATGCCTTCTTTCAATTCACGCACGAAGAATTCATTGAATGTTTTAAAGTGTTTTGGATCGCTATGCAGAGCTTCATCCATGTTCACTTTGTATTGCTTGATGAACCAGTTGATGATCGCTGTCGTTAAGCCGCCCGCTTTAGCAGACGCAAGTTTGCCGACTAGGCGAGTTAATCCATGTTGTGGAATCCAGTACTGCAATCCAACTTTAATCTTATCCATTGTATTAATTTTCCAATGCTAATTGTTTTTCAATTAAACCTGTCGATGACGGTTTAGGGCGCGAGATGTTACTTAAATTCGCGCCAATTGTCAGTAAATGCACACATTTGTTCACAAAAACGCGATTAGAGATCGGCTTTTTTGTTGCGTGAATACTGACGGTTATCTTTGTTACTCGCCATGCTTTCAATGATGCGGTGGTAGTTGTCGAAACGTAATCGACTGATCTTTCCGTTTTCTACGGCTTCGCGCAGGATACAGCCTGGGTCATCAATGTGTTTACAGTCACGGAACTTACAACCGCCAAGGTAAGGCTTAAACTCGATAAAGGCTTCAGTGATTTCGTCAGCTTCTAAATGCCATAGGCCGAATTCACGTACTCCTGGTGAATCAATCAGATCACCACCAGAAGGGAAGTGGTATAAACGAGCTGCCGTGGTTGTGTGCTGACCAAGACCTGAGTTCTCAGAGACTTCGCCTTCTTCAATGTCTAGCGTAGGCATTAATGCATTCACTAGGCTTGATTTACCCACACCCGATTGACCAACAAAGATGTTGATACGGTCTTTGAGTTCAGCTTCCAGCTCTTTGATGCCGTAGCCAGACTCTTTACTCACGAACATCACTTTATAGCCGATCTTCTCGTACTCTTTAAGTGTTTCACGATATTCAGCAATCTGCTCATCAGTCAGTAGATCGACCTTGTTCAGTACAACAAGTGGCGCGATGTTCACTGTTTCTGAAGCAATTAGGTAACGGTCGATAATATTAAGTGATAGCTCTGGTAGCACTGCCGAAACGATAACCATTTGGTCGACGTTTGCAGCTACCGGCTTTAAGCCATCGTAGTAATCAGGGCGAGTCAGCATTGAAGTTCTCGGCTCAACCGCTTCCACAACGCCAGAAATGCCGGCCATGGATTCTAAGCCTGCGCGCCAAGTCACTCGGTCACCAGAAACTAAAGTCTCGATACTACGGCGTAAGTTACAACGATGAACTTCGTTAGTTTCAAGATCTTCGATATCAGCATGTTGGCCAAAGCGCGTAATCACGAGTCCGCTTTTGGTTCCGCCAAGCATGTTCTCATCCCATTGGATAGAATCTTCTTTCTTGAGTCGCTTGTTCTGGTTGCTACGTACACGACGTACTTGACCTTTGGTTAACTTCTTTTTTTTAGCCACAATTTTTCACTTAACACATCTAACTTGATGATTGGGGACTCAAACAGGATGTTGTTGGTACCACGTGATTTCGATGGTCCTAATGCTAGTTTGAGTATAGTTATTTGGGTATAGTACCTCTTTTACACATAAACAAATAGGCGACGCCTTATGTCCTTTAGCGATCAGAACCTTATTTGGGTTGATCTAGAGATGACAGGACTTGATCCTGAAACTCATAAAATCATTGAAATTGCTACTATCGTTACTGATAGTGAGCTTAACATCCTGGCTGAAGGACCTGTTTTGGCTATTCACCAACCTCAGAGTGAATTGGACAAGATGGACGAGTGGTGCACAACGACGCACACTGGCAGCGGCCTGGTGAAGCGAATTCAAGAAAGTACGGTTTCAGAGCAAGATGCCATCCAACAAACGATTGAGTTTCTTGAAAAATGGGTACCAAAAGGTAAGTCACCAATTTGTGGCAACAGCATTGGTCAAGACCGCCGTTTCCTATACAAGCACATGCCAGAGTTAGAAGAGTACTTCCACTACCGCTATGTTGACGTAAGCACTCTGAAAGAGCTGACTCGTCGCTGGAAACCTGAAGTGTTAGATGGTTTTTCTAAGTCGGGAAGTCACCTTGCGTTAGACGATATTCGAGAGTCGATCGCCGAGCTGCAGTACTACCGAAAAACGATTATTAACATCTAGTCGAATAAAATGATCACGTTTATCTAACTTTTCAGGGACATAAGAGCCGTTTTTTTTGCAAATTTGTGTGCTTTTACAGCAGTTGAGTAAAAAGTTTCGTAATTTTGCATTAAGGACTTGCATCACAAAAAAATGCTCTTATAATTCGCAGCCCTGAACGGCGAAAGACGTTTTCAGATTGCGATACTAGCTCAGTTGGTAGAGCGCAACCTTGCCAAGGTTGAGGTCATCGGTTCGAACCCGATGTATCGCTCCA
>NZ_JALNTS010000016.1:0-57575 GCF_023161725.1 Vibrio sp. 1CM24A | reverse complement strand
TAAGTTTTGATAAATCTGAGTTCATATAGGCTCCTTTCAGAGTCTATATTAGATCATGAATTTAATGGAATTGGTATTAGGTTGTATGAGTGTTGTAAAGGCAATGAGCCCCTGCACTTAACGCTATTCGGGAACATATTAGAAAGCCTAGTCTGACGACTAGGCTTTCGTCGTTTCCAGTATCTGAGCTTAGTATTCGTCTTCGAGTTTTGTAGAAGCGTTGTCCATTCGTTGATCTCGATCTCTCATATTCCGACACTTATTATCAAGCTCTGCTCTCTCTAACAGCGCTTGATTACGTAAGTTTATATTTGTGGCTATTGATTCAATGGTTAACTTTTCCAGAACGTCTCGAGAGCTCTATTTCCTACTACTTTGAAGTGACTGATAAAGCTGCCTCGTTTTCAATAACAAGGTTTTGTTGGTCGGTAACTCTTGCTATACCCCTTCGACTTAATAGATGAATCTACAGGCAGTTACGTGAAGTCCCCGGTTATAACGGTTTATAGTTGGAACATTGATGGCTATTTAATTGTTAATTTAGCGTGACTTTAAGTGGGCATCTGTCTGCGGGTAAATATCTTTAAACGCCTTCTCTCAAGGTGAGATTCATTTACTCTTGGGCTTAAAGGTGTCACTTTTCTCTATGACTCCCCCTGAGTCTCTTCTATGGGCTTGTTTATAAGAATGGTAAAACTACGTACAGACATAATTAAAGTCGTTCTCCGCCTGTTTGAGAGGCTCGATTGAGCAATTTCATTATCAGTTGGTTTGGTGGCATTGGATGGGTAAGGGTTTGAGGCGTTTGGTTTATAGGTATTGTAGAAGTTACCTAGGGGTAAGTAACAGATACAAAAAAGCCGATGCTAGACATCGGCTTAGTTTGCATCGCTTAGACTTAAGCGGGTTGAACTAGAGCGAGCGCTTTACGAGAAACCTCGTGAGCTGCTTTCGTTAAGTTTTGCTTCTCTAAGGCGTCAGACAGGTATCCGTAATCTGAAACATTTGAACGAAGTGCTAGGGCTTTTTCGAAGTGGTTTTGTGCTTCCGCCCACTTCTGCTCTCTTAGGTAGAACTGAGCCAGAGCGCTGTGTGCTTCGGCATTACTACTGTCTTTACTGATTGCACGTTCTAGCATGACCACGACTGGGTGGTGATCGGCTAGGTTCAGCTCTGGAAGCAACATGTAGAGTTCATTTGACCCACTCTTTGCAATGTTCTCTTTGATCACAGTGAAGGCTTCTGAATCAGCTTTACGCGCGATAAGTTGCTTCACAAAGCAGGATACAAGGTGCGAACTTTGTTTCTGTTTTCTTGAAAGCTTGTTCCAATGGCTGATTAAACCTTCGCTACCTTGCTGTTGTGCCACATCATGAAGTAGCCCACATTGTGCTTTCTGTTCTAATTCACGTTGCTCATCAGCTGTTAGAAGTTTGTTCTTAACTAATTTAGGCGTTAGCTCTAGCAATGGCTGCCATAACTTCAGTTGCAAGTAAGTGGCTTTTAACAGGCCAAGTACAGCAGTGTTATTAGGGTATGTGCCTTTTAGGGTAGAAAGTGTATCGAATGCAGCTTCGAAGTTTGACTCGCTGATTTGCTGTTTAGCTTTGGTTAGCTCAACCGCCAGTAGAGAGTCGTCCTGTTGGCTAGCAAGCTCGATGTACTTATCACGCTCACTCGTATTACCTTGTTCGTGCGCCGCTTGAGAAGCGACTAAATAACAAAGTAGAGGCATGTCGTGATGGTTAGCCCAACGCGTTACTTTCTTCTCAGCGCCTTTCCAGTCACCTTCAAGCAGCTTGATGATGCCTTCATTGGTATAACGACGTGAGCGTTTCAGTTTACGAACACTGAACCAATTCCAAGTTGTCGAGCTTGCGTACATAAGCTTTTTAAATAGGTACTCTAAGCCGAATAGAGCCGCTAGAAGAGCGATGACGAAGATAACCAGTGTTGTCACGCTCATCTCAATGGTCTTATTCGCAATTGAGATCAGAACGTAGCCTTGTTGACCAGAGAACTGAGTACCAACAATTAACCCAGCACCTAGAACGAGAAAAAGAAAAATCCAACGAATCATTATTTTTCCTCCGTGGTCATAACGGTGACTTCACGACGTAGGCGCTCACGTATCACATCTGACAACTCATTTTGAGATTCAAGCTTTACAGGGTATTTCACAGAGATGTTTTGTTCACTTAGCTGTTTAATCGCTTTCTCAAATTCAATCACTGAGTTGTTATCTTGATTTAGATAAGCTTTCGACCACTCGCTAGCGGTATTAAGAGCTGCGCTATAGAGTTCACCTTGTTCTTTGTAGACGGCGCGAATCGCGGTTTCTAATTTACCTTTGATGTTTTCACGAAGGTAGAAGTGCTGTTCTGGTGATAGTAGAGGGATAACTTCGCCATCACGACTACGGAAGGTAATGAAGTTTTCTGAGAAGTCTTTCATCGACGTCATCAGGTTGTTTTGCCAATCATTAATATCTTGCGATACCGCTTTTTTCTCAACAGCTGCAGCTTCTGGAAGAATCGCATTGGCAAGCGGCAGTGTATCGACTTGCTGTTGTAGACTTGTGATGCGTAGAACTAAGCCGTCACGATCGATCAGAGGAATGGTACGAAGTTTGGTAATGTCATTGGTCATTGATTGACGCAGTGACACTAAGCTCGGGTCATTCAGTGCTGCAATACGTTGATCGGCACTTTCCATTAACTTGGTTGCACTAACGGCATCATGCTCTAGGAACAGTTTACGCCCTGCTAGTTTCACAAGGTAATCGGCTTCGGCAAGTAACCAGTCATTCGGGCGGCGACCTTTCACGTCAGCGACTGCTAACTGCAGGCTTTGAATGCTCTTCTGCTGTTGAGACTGCACGACCTGAGTTTTCTCTACTGCGTGTGAGGCTTCTTGGATAGTCTCTTGCTTGATGGTTTGTAGGTCTTTATTTACTTCAGATTGGGTATTTTGCAGTTGTGCTTGAAGAGCAGCGATTTGAGCAGAGTGCTCAGCGCTCTTTTGCTGCATTTGAAATGCGATACCGCCACTGAAGATAATAGAAATAGCGATCGCAATAGCGCCTAGTTTGACACCGCGCTTACCTTGCTTTTCTGCTTTCTCTATTTGCTCTTTATGCTCAGCTTGAGGCTGCTCATTTTTAGCGGTATTTGACGCAGAGGCATCAAGCTTCTGTTCAGGCTGTTTTGTCTCTGTAGAGTCAGCTTTTTCGTTTTCAATAACTACTGGCTGAATATCTTGTTTCTTTTCAGGTTCAATATGCTCATTATTTTTTTTGCTTGTCATGCTTATTTCCTGTTTCTAGCTAGGGCCGGAGAGCAGCCAGTAATATTTGGTTCGTAGCACTGTGAGTATTGGTCACGTTCGAGAAGCCGAGTTGTTGTGCTCGTTCTACAATGCGCTGGCTTGGGACAAATAGATGTCTTGTTGAAAGCCAAGCCAAATACTCATCAGGGGTAATTGAGCAGAGATACTCCAATTGTTCCTGACTAGTGATGACAACTTTGGACGTTTTTTTGTTTATCCATGTTTGATAGGTATTGTGGTCGCAAATAGGAATATATTCTCTACGGTAGGTCTCACAATAAGAGACTTGTGCACCTTGATTGAGTAGAGAATCTCTAATGAGCTCACGCCCACCATTACCACGTAGTATCAAAATGGACTTATTTTCTACGCCATTAAGTTCAGTAAGTTTAAGAAGATGTTCACTATCACTAACTTGAGGGTAGTTTACTTTTTGTTTACAGACTTTGCTTAAAACGTGCGCAGTTTTTTGACCAACGCCAAGATAAAGCGGCGAAGTGGGCCAAATGGATGAGGTTTTCGAAAGGATGTTTTGGGCAGCCGTCACGGCGTGGTGACTGATTGCAATAATGATATCGCTGTTATTAAGCTGGGTGCTTAAATCCGCAGAGTTTGGATTATCCACGATACGAATCAGCGGATGATGGATTGCTTGAATACCTTCATCCGCTAGTTGTTGGCAAAGCGATTGTCCCTCAAAACCGGGACGAGTCACCAACACTGTCATGATTATTCTTGGTCAGCGTAGAGCTTGGTTAAGATTTCTCTTGCACCATCATCCAGCAATTGATTTGCCAGAGTCACGCCAAGTGCTTCTGCATCTTTACGAGGGCCTGAGATCTCACCACGAACCATCTTAGAACCATCCGGTTCACCAACTAATGCACGTAGCCAGATGTTGTCGCCATCTAATAGTGAATAGCTACCGATAGGCACCTGGCAACCACCTTCTAGAGTAAGGTTCATTGCACGCTCGCAAAGTACGCGTTCAGCCGTGTCTTTGTGATTCAGCGGCTCAAGAAGCTTGATTAGACGTTCATCATCTAGACGACATTCAATACCAACAGCGCCTTGGCCGACAGCCGGTAGAGACTGTTCTGGTTCGATGAAGCTACGAATACGTTCTTCTAGCTCTAAACGTTTAAGGCCTGCAGCAGCCAGTACGATCGCATCGTATTGACCATCATCGAGTTTACCTAGACGAGTACCAACGTTGCCGCGTAGCTCTTTGATGATGAGGTCAGGGCGGTATTCTAACAGTTGGCATTGGCGACGCAGGCTGCATGTACCCACGACAGCACCTTGTGGGAGTTCGTCGATGTTGTTGTAAGTGTTTGATACGAAGGCGTCACGCGGATCTTCACGCTCACAAATCGTTACCAGACCTAGACCTTCAGGAAAGTCGACAGGTACATCTTTCATTGAGTGAACGGCTAGGTCAGCACGACCTTCTAGCATTGCTACTTCAAGTTCTTTAACGAACAGTCCTTTACCACCCACTTTAGCAAGCGGAGTGTCGAGGATGATGTCACCTTTGGTCACCATAGTTACCAACTCAACCTCTAAACCAGGGTGAGCAGCTTGTAGTGCATCCCTTACAAAGTATGCCTGCCAAAGGGCAAGAGGGCTTTTTCTGGTCGCGATACGGATTGGTGCTGAATTTGTCATGGTGTTTCCGATATAGGTTCTGTAATAGCCTAATCCTACCATTATGAGGCGAGAATTCTTACTGTTTGATCATTCCATACTTTGATAGCTGAGAGATTTTCATGAGTTCACCAAAATAGTGTGATTGGTATCTCATTTGAAACATGGGCTATTATTAGAAATAGTCAATAAAGAGGACACTACGGCGCCGTGAGTTTAACTTTCTGTCATCAAGGAATTGACCAGTATGACGGGTTCCTTTGCTTTACCATTAAGGGTAAAAGTGTTAAATTGATCACGTTTTGTTGCTCCTTTCGTTCAGTAACTAAACAGAACTGCACTTAACCTCAAACCAAGGACTTACCTTGCAGGCTTACACTCAAACTTTGATTCAACGATTAGACAATCTAAATCAGCAGCGCATTGATCGTGCGTTGGCGTTGATGAATGTGCAAGGCCAGCGAGTATTCAACCTTATTCCCGCACTGCTTCACTTCAATCACCCGATGATGCCTGGTTATTATGACCAACAAGTTCCTTTTGGAATTCGTAGCTTCACGCTTAATGAATTCCAAAAGCAATTTGTCTCTGATACCGAATTAACGCTGGGTGGCAAACTCACCGAGACGGATGAACCTGCAATCCTTGGTTTGTACACCATGGGTAGTACTTCTTCTATTGGTCAGAGCACTTCAAGTGATCTTGATATCTGGGTGTGTGTTTCCCCGGATATGGATGGCGCATCTCGCGATAGCCTAACCAACAAGTGTTTGCTGATTACCGATTGGGCTGAGACCTTAGGAGTAGAAGCGAACTTCTTTTTGATGGATGAAGAGCGTTTCCGTTCGAATCATTCAGAAGAGATGACAGGCGATAACTGTGGTTCTTCACAGCATTTATTACTGCTTGATGAGTTTTATCGCTCTGCGGTTCGTTTAGCTGGTCAGCGTTTGTTGTGGCAAATCATTCCGCCAGAAATGGAAGAGTGTTACGACGAGTATGTTCAAGGCTTGTGTCAGGATGGCTATCTTGATTGCTCGCAGTGGATCGATTTCGGCAAGCTTAATCGCATTCCCGCTGAAGAGTACTTTGGTTCAAACCTGTGGCAGCTCTATAAGAGTATCGACTCACCGTATAAATCGGTTTTGAAGGCGATCTTGTTAGAAGCCTATTCATGGGAATACCCAAACACCCAACTGCTGAGTATTGATACCAAGCGTCGCTTCTTCGCGGATGAACCGGATCTGTATGGCATGGATAGCTACTATCTAATGCTTGAAAAGGTAACGCGCTATCTAGAACGCATTAACGACCACACTCGGTTGGACTTGGTGAGACGCTGTTTCTACCTTAAGACCCACGAGAAGTTGTCACGAGATGCGGGCATTGGCTCTGTTGCGTGGCGTCGAGAAGCCTTAACCGAGATGACTAAATCTTGGAATTGGGGACATGAAACCATTGCTGAGCTTGATAACCGCCGTAACTGGAAGGTTGAGCAGGTTAAAGTGGTGCACCATGCACTGCTTGATGCCTTGATGCTGAGCTACCGTAATCTGATTCAATTTGCGCGTCGTAACGACATTACTTCGGCAATCAGTCCACAAGATATCAGTATCTTGGCACGTAAGCTTTACGCTGCGTTTGAGGTGTTGCCGGGTAAAGTGACGCTACTGAACCCACAAATCTCTCCGGATCTGCATGAACCAGATTTGAGCTTCATCGAAGTTCGCCAGGGTCAGTCGAATAAAGCAGGTTGGTACTTGTATAAGCAGCCACTGGTTGCACACCGCATTCTTGGCCAGCCTTCTCTAGAGCACCATGAGTACTTGAGTAAGTTGGTAGCATGGTCGTTTTTTAATGGCTTGATTACCGAGTCGACGCGTTTGCACTCTGTGGTTCGTGACGCTCACATTGACATCGATAAGTTCTATCAAATGGTGAGTGACCTGCGTAATACGTTTTCTTTGCGTAAGCGTCGCCCAAGTATGCAAGCACTGGCGAGCCCGTGTGAGATAAGCCAGCTAGCGATGTTCATCAACTTTGAAAATGACCCGACGTCTGAATTAAGTGGTCGTGCATTAAAAGTGGATCTTAAGAACGCCGATATCTTCAGTTTTGGTGAAGAAGGTAAGAGCTTAGTCGGCAGTGTCGACTTGGTTTATCGTAACTCTTGGCATGAAGTACGTACTCTGCATTTCCAAGGTGATACGGCAATGCTGGATGCGCTGAAGACGGTACTTGGTAAAATGCACCAAGATGCGTTGCCACCAGAGTCGGTTGATGTGTTCTGTTACAGCAAAAATCTGCGTGGTGTGATGCGTAACATGGTGTATCAACTGCTTGCTGAGTGTATCGACTTACGATTGAAACCGATTGAACCAGAGAAGCGCCGCCGTTTTAAGGCTATTCGTTTAGCTAATAAGATGTTTGGTCTGTTCTTCGAACGTCGTGGTGTGTCGGTACAGATGTTGGAAAACTCGGTCGATTTCTACCGTAGCATCTCAACCAATAAGCTGAAGGGCTCACCTTTGTTGATGCTCGATAAAGAGCAAGAGTATCAACTGCCAGAAGTGGTTGATGGTTTTGCGAGTGAGGGTTTGATTCAGTTCTTTTTCGAAGATACCGACAAAGGCTTCAATATTTATGTATTGGACGAGTCGAACCAAGTTGAGGTCTACCACCAGTACAGCGGTGAAAAAGATGAGATGATCGCGAGCGTGAATTCTTTCTACACGTCGGTAAAAGACGAGTCGAAGATGTCGTCTAAGTTGATTAACTTTAATCTACCTCAGTACTACCAAATCGTTCATCCTGAAGAGGGCAATTCTTACGTTGTGCCTTATCGTAACGATGCAACTTTAGCTTCTCGGAGCTCAAAGATAGTTAACATCTAGTCTTACTAAGACTGATTGATATTAAAAAAGGAGTGATTGATTCACTCCTTTTTAGTTTTGCTTACAAATGATTAGACCCAATCGATCGCTTCACCTGCGTGTTTCACGCATTCTTCTTTAACCATCTCAAACAGCTCCATGCCCGTCTTTGAACATGTCCACTTGTCGTCAACTAGCTTGAAGTGAAAGCCACCAGATTTAGACGCTAACCAGATTTCTTTCATTGGTTCTTGGCGGTTAATGATGATTTGGCTGCGGTTCTCAAACTCCAGCGTCATCACGTTACCAGTCACTTCGTAATCAATATCTGCCTCTGATTCATCGATAGCTTCTTCGATGTTTTGCATCTGTATATCGACCAGCTGATGAAATTCAGTCTCGTTCATCCTTTCTATCCTATTGCTTTTCCTGAGTGTGGTGCGATTATAGGGGGCATTGAGTTAATAATCACGATATGCAAAATGAAAAAATTAATTACTGCTCTATTTATGCTGTCCGTTATTGGACTTTCTGGTTGTGGTCAAACGGGTCCTTTGTACGATCCTGATGAAGTTCAGCAAACCGAACAATCACAATAAGTGAAAACACGCAGAAATCGTTATTTATAAGGGATAAGAACTTTGGATTACTTCAACTATCAGGAAGATGGCCAGCTTTGGGCTGAGGACGTCGCACTTTCACAACTAGCAGAGCAATATGGTACACCGCTGTATGTATATTCTCGTGCAACATTAGAACGCCACTGGAATGCGTTTGATTCATCGGTTGGTGAGCATCCGCACTTGGTGTGTTATGCCGTTAAAGCTAACTCAAACCTTGGCGTGTTGAACACTTTGGCTCGCTTGGGCTCTGGTTTCGACATCGTATCTGGCGGTGAGCTAGAGCGTGTGGTTGCTGCCGGTGGCGATCCAGCAAAAGTTGTATTCTCTGGTGTCGGTAAAACAGCCGCTGAAATGAAGCGTGCGCTTGAGTTGAACATTAAGTGTTTCAACGTAGAGTCTGAACCAGAACTAGAGCGACTGAATAAAGTAGCTGGTGAGCTTGGTGTTAAAGCGCCGATTTCACTGCGTATCAACCCAGACGTTGATGCCAACACTCACCCTTATATCTCTACGGGTCTGCGTGATAACAAGTTTGGTATCGCTTTCGACCGTGCTCCTGCTGTCTATGAGTTTGCAAAAACACTCGATAACTTGTCTATCCATGGTATTGATTGCCACATTGGTTCTCAGTTAACGGATATCGAACCTTTCATCGATGCAACCGATCGCCTGCTTGCGCTGATCGACCAGCTACGTGCTAACGGTATCAACATCAAACACCTTGATGTCGGTGGCGGCTTGGGTGTGGTTTATCGTGATGAATTACCACCACAGCCTTCTGACTACGCGAAAGCCTTATTGGCTCGTCTAGACAATCATTCTGATCTAGAGCTGATTTTCGAGCCTGGAAGAGCGATTGCTGCTAACGCTGGTGTATTATTAACGAAAGTCGAGTTCCTCAAGCCAACAGAGCACAAGAACTTTGCCATCATCGATGCAGCAATGAATGATCTAATGCGCCCAGCACTTTACCAAGCTTGGCAGGATATTGTTCCTGTGAGCCCTCGTCAGGGTGAAGCTGTGACTTACGATTTGGTTGGCCCAATCTGTGAGACAGGCGATTTCCTAGGTAAAGATCGTGACCTTGTTCTTGAAGAAGGTGATCTGCTAGCAGTTCGTTCAGCGGGTGCTTATGGCTTCGCGATGTCATCTAACTACAACACTCGTTCGCGTGCGGCTGAAGTGATGGTGGATGGCGATAAAACTCACTTGGTTCGTCAGCGTGAAGAGCTTACGAGTCTGTGGGAACTTGAAAACATTCTTCCGGAGTAATTTTAAGCGTTATGCACTTCCACTTTTCTAAAATGCATGGTTTGGGCAATGATTTCATGGTCGTGGACTGCATTACTCAAAATATTTTCTTTTCTCCAGATTTGATCCGTCGTTTGGCGGATCGTCACACTGGCGTGGGCTTTGATCAGCTACTTGTGGTTGAGGCTCCCTATGATCCAGAAACTGATTTCCATTACCGCATATTCAATGCGGATGGCAGTGAAGTGGAACAGTGTGGCAATGGCGCGCGTTGTTTTGCACGATTCGTTCGCATGAAAGGCTTAACGAATAAGTACAGCATCAACGTGAGCACCAAGAAAGGTAAAATGGTTCTCAAGATTGAAGAGAATGACCTGATCACGGTGAACATGGGTATTCCTGAGTTCGAACCCGGTAAGATTCCATTCAAGGCCAAGCAGCCAGAGAAGACGTATATCCTAAGAACGGATGTACACACCTTATTCTGTGGTGCGGTAAGCATGGGTAATCCACATGTGGTTACCGTGGTTGATGATGTCGACACGGCTGATGTGGACACCTTAGGCCCGCTGCTTGAATCACACGAACGTTTCCCTGAGCGTGTTAATGCTGGCTTTATGCAGGTCGTTAACCGTGAAGAAGTTCGTTTGCGTGTTTATGAGCGCGGTGCGGGTGAAACTCAGGCATGTGGCAGCGGAGCGTGTGGCGCAGTTGCCGTTGGTATCACTCAAGGCTTACTGGCTGAGAATGTGAAGGTTCGTCTACCAGGCGGTGACTTACACATTAGCTGGCAAGGCCCGGGTAAACCTCTGTTTATGACCGGCCCTGCAACGCATGTGTTTGATGGTCAACTTTCTTGCTAATAACGACCCAAAACAAATAGATTCATAAAAATAAAGGATAGGTTTTGTCTTACGTTGAAGCCGACGCACTCACCGCAGAAGTGGTCGCGGAATATTTACGTGATAACCCAGATTTTTTCCAAGACCGAAAAGATTTGGTTGATCGCCTTGCTATCAATAACGTTGAGCAGGGCGCTGTTTCTCTGGTTGAGGTTCAGCTTAAACGCCAGCGTCATCGAATCGAAGAGCTTGAAGAAGAGATCACTGGCTTGATGTCGTTGGCAGCAAATAACGATAAAACCTTCTATGAGTTTATGGATCTGCAAGCGCAAGTGCTGAAATGCAGTGACTTCATGCAGGTGATAAAAGCCGTTGAACAAAAAGCGTTAGATCTTGGGCTTAAGGCTCATGTTCGAATTCTTTCGCAATCTGGCTTTTATCAGTTGAGTGCTGAGGGTTACTCTAAGTTTTCGCTTAACCATTTCAATGGTAAAGATGCTTATCTTGGACGCTTGAGAAAAGCCGACAGACACGATTTGTTTGGTGATTATCCAGTTCCAGAGCTAGGCTCTTATGTAGTACTACCGCTTGCTAAGCAGTCTCCATTGGGTTTGCTCGCCTTTTCTAGTGAAGATGGCGGACATTTCCAACCTCATATGGATACGCTCTTTTTACGCCATTTAGCACTTGTTGTCGCTCATTTGGCGGACACCTTACCTTGGCAGATAAATAATGAGCCTAGAGCCCAAAATACCTCTTCCTAACAGCCTTCAAAAGCCACTTTCTCGCTTCTATGAATATCTCCGAAGCGAGAAGGGACTCAGTCTACACACCCAACGTAATTACAAACAACAACTTGAAACCATGGCCGGTCATTTAGTCACGCTAGGATTGAAAGACTGGGGTCAAGTCGATGCGGCGTGGGTCAGACAACTGGCCAGTAAAGGCATGCGTGAGGGAATGAAGGCGAGCAGCATTGCAACGCGCTTATCTTCACTGCGCAGCTTCTTTGATTTCCTTGTGTTGCGTGGCGAAATGACCGCCAATCCAGCCAAAGGTGTCTCTGCACCTCGCAAACAACGCCCTTTGCCTAAAAACCTCGATGTTGATGAAGTGGGTCAACTGCTTGATGTAAATGAGGACGATGCATTGTCGATCCGTGACCGAGCGATGATGGAGGTGATGTATGGTGCTGGATTACGACTGGCAGAACTGGTCGGCATCAATCTGAAAGATGTGTTGGGTCGACAAGGCGAAATTCGAGTAATTGGTAAAGGCGACAAAGAACGCAAAGCGCCTTTTTCTGGTTTAGCAAAAGAGTGGGTCGATAAATGGCTCAAAGTCCGTGGTGAATTGGCTTCACCGAGTGAAACCGCGCTGTTTGTCTCTAAACTTGGGACTCGTATCTCTCACCGCAGCGTGCAAAAGCGTATGGAAGAGTGGGGCAAGAAGCAATCTGTTGCAAGCCACATCAGCCCGCATAAACTGCGTCACTCCTTTGCAACGCACGTGCTTGAATCGAGCCAGAATCTTCGTGCTGTCCAAGAGTTGTTGGGGCACGAAAACATCTCGACAACCCAAGTGTATACCCACTTAGATTTCCAACACTTAGCACAAGCTTATGATCAGGCTCACCCGAGAGCTCGTAAGAAGAATAAAGATTAGATTAAAGGGTTTACTATGCGAATTTATCGAGGGTTAAAGCCCATTAAAGCCATGACCTTTGACTTGGATGACACCCTGTATGACAACTGGCCTGTGATCATGAAGGTTGAGAAAGAGATGGCACAGTGGCTTTATCAAAAGCACCCAGTGTCGGCTTCTTTATCGCTTGAAGAGTGGCAGGGCATTAAGCAGCAAGTCGCATCTGAAAACCCAGCTTTGAAACATGATGTCACCGTGTGGCGTGAAACTCAGATTAAGAGTGGTTTGCTGCAATTGGGTTACTCCCTGCCGCAAGCAGAGCAAGCGGCTCGTGAAGGCATTGAGCATGCCTTGTGGTTGCGTAATCAAGTCGATGTCCCTCAAGAAACGCATCGAGTGATGACTGAGCTTAGCCAACGTATTCCTCTGGTTGCGATTACCAATGGCAATGTCGATCCTCATAAAATTGGCTTAGGGCAGTATTTTCAATTAATCCTTAAAGCTGGCCCTGATGGTAGAGCAAAACCCTATCCAGATATGTTTGAAAAAGCTCAGCAACACCTAGATTGCGACGCTGAGAATATTCTTCATGTTGGCGATCACCTCAAAACGGATGTCTATGGAGCCAAGCAAAATGGCTTCCAAGCGTGCTGGTTTAATGACACTGGTTCCAATTTATACCGCTCCCCGAAGGCGAGCGTGCTCCCTGATGTTGAAATAGACCAACTTAGCGATCTTATGCGACTAATTTAATGGCTCGGTAAGCTTATTGTGTCGCATTTATGATAGTGAATTGTTACATTAGTCGCCTATAAAAGCCTGATTAGGCTAGGATAATTGGCGACTACTTTTTATCGATTCATTTCAGTCATAGCAGTGGTTGCGGGTTGTTACTTCACTCGATTTTGAACAAGGGTTGGCATGCAAACATTTACATTTCTCGCAAATACTGAGGCGTTATTTAGAGCTCAATTTGATCAGCGAGAATGGTGTGACAGCAAACAGTACCTTATTCAAATTTTCTCAGCTCAATCTTCAGATCTAGCTCGTCAAATCGCGGGTGTTGCCCTCAATCGTTTAAATAATGCGACGCTAATTGGCCAGAGTGCTCGTCATGTTATCTGTGATAATTGCCTGGAAAGTGCATGCACCTTAGTCATCATCAGTGAGTTCAACGAAACCCATCTAACCTCTGCGGTCCAGCCTTTTTCCGGCAATCCAAATCAAGACAGCCAAGACTTAGCTTTTCAGCTGCGCCTTACAGAAGACACCAAAACGGTCATCAGCTTGTGCGATCAGGTTGAAGGGCGTGATTATCCTATTTATAGCGCTTTTGAAAATTTGCCTTACGCCTTGCCGATAGCTGGTGGACTGTGCCATGAGAATGAATTTGGCCGTTGGGTTATGTATAACGAGCAAACCTACCAGCACGCCTGTGTTGCTGTGGCTCTGACTAACCCAAGATTGAAGGTTTGGTCGGACGCGTACTCTGAGTGGAACCCGATTGGGATGAAGCTACGAGTCACACATGCCGTTGGAAATCGCTTATACGCTTTGAACGACAAGCCAGCTATCGAAGTATTCAAACATTACCTTGCGGATGGCAAAGACCTTCCTTTTAGCCAGCTGATGAGCTTTCCGCTTTATCGAGAACTTGGCAGAAAGAAGGGGATCTCGACGCCGCTACGTATTAATGATGATGGCAGTATCGAGTTTGATAGCCCTTGGCATGTCGGTGAGGAGGCGCAGTTTTGTTATAACCACCCCTCGTTGACTGCAGAAAAGGTGCGCCACGGGGCTGAGATGCTAGCCATGCATCAGCCTGAATCGGTGATCATCTATAACTGCGTATCTCGACTTGAATTTATCGACAGCAAACTTGAGCTCAAGCCATTTGAAGGGATAGTGAATACATGTGGTGCCTACTGCATGGGGGAGCTATACCGTAATGAAGACCGCCAAGAGATACTGCACCACAGCCTGACTTATATCGCTATGCGCGAGTCTGACGAGATTAAAGAGTTTCATTGTGAAGACTTTCAGTGCGGCTCAACCGTGTCGCCGTTGCTTAACCTTGTCAGAAATGCAGTCGCTGATCTCGACAGTATGAATACTCAGATGGAGAAAAAACTCCATCAACAAGCGCGTCGCTTAACCGAAAGCTATCGCATTGACTCGCGTACTGGTTTGCCGAATCGTATCGTATTAAAAGAACGCCTCAATACGATTCTGTTTCGTGAACACTTACTCACGTTAAAGCTCACGAATTTCCATCAAGTTAACGAAAAGTACGGTTATCAGGTGGGTGATCAGTTACTGCTTGATCTGTCTAATCACTTTATCGAACGATTGCAGCTTCGTGTCGTCAAAGAGCCTCGTGTGAAGGTTGAGCTGTTCAGTATTGGTGTCGGAGAGTGGGCGATTATTTTTAACGCCAGTGTTGGCAGTGCGAAAATAAAAGAAGGGTTCGTTGAGTTCGCCGATGACATCGAACACATAAATTTTGAGCCGTATGGTTTGGCTGATATTGATTACCTGTCAGTTTCTCTGTGTGGCGGTTTTGCTAGTCGTTGTGACTTCTTAACCGACAGTGGTGACGAGATCTTATTGAAAGCGATCGAAGCTCGACGCTATGGAGTACGTAACAATACCCACATCACCAATGCCAAAGACATTCAGGTGAGCGAAGAGGACCGCAAAGAGCAACTCGGTTGGTTGAGCTGTGTGAGCCGTGCGATTTTAGATCAGAACATCATCACCTATTCACAGCCGATTGTGGAATCGGGTACGCACGAAATGATTGGCCAAGAGTGTTTGGTCAGAATCATGGAGTCGGACGGTACCATTGTGCCACCAGGGAAGTTCTTACCGATCATTGCTGACACCCACCTTTATACACGCCTTAGTCGACACATGATTAAGAGTACTATTGGCTATATGGCGGATAAGCAGAGCTCGTTTTCTATCAATCTATCTCCACAAGATTTGTTGAGCGACAAGACGCTTGAGGTGCTTGAGGCTGCGATCAGTGGTATGAACGATCCTACTCGACTTGGTTTAGAGGTTCTCGAGTCAGAACAGATTAAAGATTATGGCCGCATGATTGAGGTGTGTGATCACTTCCGAGCTCTCGGGGCGAGAATCATTGTTGATGACTTTGGCTCTGGTTACTCCAACATCGATGAAATCATTAAGCTAGAGCCGCAGATCATTAAGCTCGACGGTAGCTTGATTCGTAATATCGACAAAGACCAAAAACAAAGAAACATCGCCTCTCAGTTGGTCCGTTTGTGCCAAGTGTTCAATGCCAAAACGGTCGCTGAATTTGTCCATAACCAACAGGTTTGTGAGATAGCAGAGCAAATGGGTGTCGATTATCTGCAGGGGTACTACTTTGGTGAGCCTAAGCGACTGTTTTAGCAGTTAAAGCTTCTAGCATTGTGTAACTACTGACGATAAAAGTACTGCGCCGCCATTAATGACTGCTTTTTGGTGGAATGAATGATGTCTAACTAAGGTCACATTATTCATAACACGATCGTAAGTATTCCGTGCAAGCCTTATCTATAATAAGCACAATAACAAATCATTAACGTAACGATTAATGTGAATATGCAGTCGACTTCTCTCCTGATACAAGACATTGAGCAAACCCAACGTGAATTGGAAAAGATAGATTTTCATCAACATGAAAGCCTACTGATTCAGGTGTTTTCGTCTTTCGAGAAAGGTTCTGTTTTGGCTGCCTGCCAAGTGATTCAATCGACTTTTCCCAATGCCAAACTGATTGGTTGCAGTGCTAACCACTACATCAGCCAAGGTGTCATCCTGCACCAAGGTCTTTATCTGATTGTTACCCGCTTTGACGTGACGTCATACTCCTGTGGTGTTGTTGAATATAGCGAACAACCATTGCTCGATAGCCACGCTATGTGGCAACAGCTTGGGTGCAATGATAATACTCAAAGCATCATCTGTTTCGCAGACCGTTTGCAGATAAATAACCGAGATCTATTTTCAGCGTTTGAGCAGTCGAGGTATTCACTACCGATCTGTGGCGGTGCATCGACCATTACAGATAATGGACGTTGGGTGATGTTAGACGGCATTTGCTATGAAAATGCCTATGTGATGTTGGCGCTGCATAGTGTCGAGCTCTCCATCGCTAAGGGTTACTACACTGAATGGAATCCGATTGGTCGGACTTTCCGAGTGACAGGTGCTCAAGAGAACCGGTTGCTGGAGTTGGATGGGATGCCTGTTCGTGAACTCTATAATCGTTACCTTGCTGATGGCCTCGAAGTACCTTTTGAGCAACTGCATAACTTTCCCTTGATGGTCGGTGACCCGAAAGAGCAAAACATTCACTTACCGCTCAAGGTAACGGAAAGTGGAGAGATAGAATTCAGCGGCCTGTTCCAAGTGGGCGATGAGGTCCGGTTTTGTTATGACCATCCATCATTAACCCTAGAGCAAATACGACTGGGCGTTCAACAGATCGCTTCTCATAGGCCAGAACAGTTCTTCATTTACAACTGCACCTCTCGTATCGACTTTATCGATGGTAACCAAGAGGTTGAGGTTTTCCAAAAATTGGCCGACAGCTATGGCGTTTACTGCATGGGAGAACTTTATCAAGAGAATAGCCAACAGCGAATCTTGCACCATAGCCTCACTTACCTTGCGCTTAGAGAAGGCGAGGGTAAGGCGGTATTGCCATTAGAGACACAACCCGCGACCAACATATCCCCTCTGTTTTCATTGATCCGAAATGCACTGCTTGATGTCGATGACATGAACAACAGCATGGCGAGTAAGATTCAGCAGCAAGCCACCGCATTGACGGCAAGCTACCGAATTGATCACCGTACTGGCTTACCCAATCGAAGTGTGTTGCGTGAGAAGCTGTCAAAGATGAGCAGTGACAGCCACTTGTTAGCTTTGAAGGTCACGACCTTTGGTCAGATCAATGAGAAGTATGGCTATCGAGTGGGTGACAAGCTTCTACATGACTTGAGTGAGTACTTTCAAAAGGCGCTGTGGCAGTTCTTTGATGAGGGTTGTCAGCTCTACAGTATCGGTATTGGTGAGTGGGCGGTGGTGTTTGATAGCTGGGCGAGCCAAGAACATATTCACCAGCGATTCTCGGAATTTGCTGATCAAACCGAGCATGTGAATTTTGAGCCTACCGGTTTACCCGATATTGATTACTTGTCGGTGTCTATCTGTGCGGGTATTGCTAGCCGTCGAGATTTTCCGACTACCTCTATTGATGACTTATTGTTGAAGGCGATTGATGCGAGGCGCAGCGCAGTCAGCCAAAACAAACACCTAGTGAGCGCCAAGACGCTCATTCAATTGGAGAAGCATCGCCAAGAGCAACTTGGTTGGCTGTCGTGCGTGAGTCGCGCTGTGCTTAATCAGAATATTGTGGCGTGCTCTCAGCCCATAGTCTCAGCACACAGTCATCAGGTAGAGAGCTACGAGTGTTTGGTTCGAATTGAAGAGGACGGTCAGTTGATTACACCGGGTAAGTTCTTGCCAATCATTGAAGGAACTCATCTCTATACACGCCTCAGTCGTCAGATGATAACGCGCACCTTCGATTTTATGAGTCAGCGAACCGATTCGTTCTCAATTAATTTAGCGCCACAAGATTTCAGCAATGAGAAAACCATTCTTCACCTTGAGCAAGCGATCAAGAAAATCAGTCACCCCCAGCGTATTGGCTTGGAGGTGTTAGAAACGGAACAAATTCAGGATTACGGTCGCTTGATTGAGGTGTGTAATCACTTCCGCGATCTTGGTGTGAATATTATTGTTGATGACTTTGGTTCGGGCTATTCGAACATTGATGAGATATTGAAACTGGAACCACAGGTGATCAAGCTTGATGGCAGTTTGATTCGCAATATTGATAAAGATAAAAAGCAGCGCAAGATCGCTCAGCAGCTAGTGAGCTTATGCCAGATTCTGAATGCTAAGACGGTGGCGGAGTTCGTTCATAACGAACAGGTGTGTCGTATTGCTGAAGACATGGGGGTCGATTACTTGCAAGGGTATTACTTTGGCCAACCTCAGCGTTTGTTTTGATGGAGCGAGCGTTTCACGTGAAACACTGATTGGCTCAATAACGAAAGTACGATGTAAAAAGGGTGAGCTTATGGCTCACCCTTTTTGTTTTTAGTATCTGTCCCGTCCTGAAATGTGCTTATTGCCTTCTCGCTGATCTATTTGAGAGCGTGGCCACATTTGTCGGCGTGGAATACTTTTAGATACTGTTGGTAGTAGTCATCAATGAGCTTGGCAGATTCACTTTCACCTAAAGATTTGAGTAACTCAATACCCACTTCACAAGTACACAAGTGGCCACTGTCTTGGTTGCGGCGTAAGGTGTATGAAGATTCGCTGGTAATGTCGAGGTGAACTTGCGGAACGGCTTGTAACCACGAGCTCTTGTTAAGCATCTTCTTCGCTTCTTGCCATGTGCCATCCAAGATGATGAATAGCGGCTTACGACTCTGGGCTTGGGTCATTACAGCTTGCTGGCACTCGACACTTTGATCTCTTGGGAATAAAAGAAACGGTTGTCGTGTTTCATCGTCAAGCACTGCCATTAGCTCCGCTGGTGGTGTTTTCCTTTGCCATACAATGGACTGACACTGATCAAGGGATTGCTGAAGCAGCTTTCCGGTATTGGTATCGCGCGACAGTTCATTCTCATGAGTGAGCAGTACAAGATCGATTTGGCTTTCGACACTAGGTATCAGGTGACAAATACATTGGTGAGTGAAGCCACAACCAGGGCAAGCTTGTTGGTTACTCATCTTTACAGCTTCACTCCACTTTGTGCGGGTGAGATACCATCAGCAAACAAAACCACGTCGCTGATATCAGCATCATCTGCAACTGGAGCGATACTTGGGTTGAGCGGGTAGCTGACACCTGAGTATGACAGGGTGTGTTTCGCCGGTGTTGCACCGCCGCCACTGACATTGAAGATCAGATCCTGCCAGCCGTGGTTTTGCGATTTACCTAAGCGTATGTCGCCCTTAACCAGTGTCACTCGGCTATTGAAGCGCCAGTTATCTTGATGGTTTTCGAAAATCAGCAGTGTACAGCCACCAGAACCACACCAATCGAGTTGGGCGAACAGCTCTTCTTTACCGTCGCCGTTGAGGTCGTAGGTTAACCAGCGGTACTTGGTATCGTCAGGTGAGCTGTTGTTGATCTTAAAATACTCGCGGATCGCTTGGTCGACTTTTGGATCAAGTTGATCACTAGAGTTCACCTGTTTTGCGGTTAGATCAACGTTAGTGGTGGTGTTTACTTGCGCTTGCGCACTCTTAGCTTCGAATAGCACCAGACCGCCATTGGCAATCGGATACACCACGTTGCCCACTTTCTCTTTTTCAGCGATTAGCTTGCCATTATCGAATGTGAAGATGCGCTCGGAAATCAAATACTGTTGCTGGTGGCGAGTCATAACCACTTGTACCTGATTTTGGTTCAGTTGCTGCCAGAAGCCTTGTTCAACAATAGAAGGGTCTCCATTGCTGTATGAATAAGTCGTGATAGCACTGTGGTCATTGTTGAGTTCAAGGTTGATAGAGAACCCTGAGCTTTGCGTTGAGCTAGCGAAGTAGAGTCCGCTCCAATCCAGTGTTGGATCTTGGTTAGAGACCGTCGCACAACCATTATAGTCACTGTCATTGAGGTTAAGCTTGGCATGCCACCCATAGATAGAATCGCTCATGCCGTCGCTACAGCTCTCTTTCGTAAGGTTGAGTTTGCCTTGTGCAGCTTTACCTTCTAATTGGTAATCACGGCTGCTTGATGTGGTGCGGCTTGATTCAATATCGAGGGTTTGTGGCTGTTCGCCCATCTTAGTGTATTTCAGCTGGTCTTTATCGAAGGTTGCTGACCAGAAGGGTTCATTACCAAATACTCGTGTTGAACGCAGTGGTTGGTCGCAGCGCTCTGGGTTCTCTGCGGTTAGGATGTTCACTTGGTCAACCACGAAACGCGCTGTGAAGTCTGCGTTATAACCCGTTTGGCTCGGCACGGTTAGGTGACCAATCAGCTCGCCATATAAAGCTTGGTAAGGTCTCGTTGAGAGCCCTTGTGCTTCTAGCGCTAACTCTGGAGATAAGTCTAACCAGTATTGTTGTTGGCTGCCGCAAGGAGTGAAGGTTCGACTTTCGTGACCAACCACCACCTGACCACGCATGATGAAGGTTTGCGGTTGAATGCTTAGTGGCTCATCCAAGGTTGCTGGGGGCAGTTCCGGTTGTTGCGGCGTATCAGGTGCCGTAACACAGCCTTGTAGAGCGAACGCGACTAGCCATGTCACTGGGTTTTTCATTACCTTCATGTTATATCTTCCTCGGAGCAACCGTTAATTGGATTTATTATGGCATATTGGTTATTTAAAACAGAACCCGACACCTTCTCTATTCAGACTCTGAGGGTTCAAAAAACCTCTTGTTGGGAGGGTGTACGCAACTATCAGGCTCGAAACATGATGCGTGATGACGTCAAGCTTGGAGATTTGGTGATGATATACCACTCATCATGCAAAAAAGTTGGCGTAGCGGGGATCGCTAAAGTAACCAGAGAAGCCTACCCAGACCACTTTCAGTTCGACCCAGAGAGTGATTACTACGATCCTAAGTCTTCACCCGATAACCCGCGCTGGATTATGGTGGATGTCGAGTTTGTGCGAGTGACTGAGCGCTTGATTCCTTTGGCTACGCTTAAAGCCATGCCTGAACTCTCCGAAATGCCATTGGTGAAACGCGGTAATCGCTTATCGATCATGCCGGTTACCGAACAAGAGTGGCAGGCAATCTTAAGTAAAGAAGTGCTAGGTTCTCGATAGCGTTAGAGAGTGCTTTTTACGTAAGGTTCAAAAAAGGCAGCCTGTTGGCTGCCTTTTTATTTATTCAGATCTGTTCAACGAGCGAGATTAGAGCAGGTGCTTTTCTAGATAGTGAGCAACAGCATCGTCTGCGTTACTGCCAATCACTTCATTGTCTGGTAGTGCTTTTATCACTTTCTCATGTGATGTGCCCATGATTAGCCCTTTACCTGCCATAGCCAGCATTTCAGCGTCGTTCATGCCATCACCAAAGGCAATACAGTTGTCCAGTGTCAGGTTCAGTGATTTCGCAACAGCGTCTAGGGCGTGGCCTTTAGATACTTCAGCGGCCATCACTTCCAGACACCAAGGTGTAGAGAAGGCGATGTTCAGCTTGTCGCCAAAAGCATCCCTTAGCTTTTGTTCAAACGTGACGAGATATTCGTGGTCTTGTTCTGGATGTGTGAAGAAGACTTTCGCGATGCCTTCGCTTGGTGCGTTTTCAGCTTCAAAGCGCTTGTAGCTAAAGCCAGACTCACTATGGAATTTAGCCAACATTTCATCTTCACGGTCTAGTAACCAATCTTCATTCTGGTACATGTGAATAAAGAGGTTTGGATCTTGGCGCACAATATCAATAACCGGCTGAACGAGTTCCTGAGGCACGTTTTGGCTATACATCAGTTGATCGTTTTGGTCATGCACGCGTGCACCGTTTGAAGTGATCATGTACGCCGGAATGCCTGCGATCTGACGAATACCCGCCACATCGACGTGGTGACGACCCGTAGCGAAGATGAAGGTATAACCTTGGTCGTGTAATTTCTTAAGCGTTAGCTTGGTAAAGTCGCTTAGCTGATGGTTGGGAGCCAAAAGCGTACCATCTAAATCAGAAGCAACAATTTTCACGGAATCTTTTAGTGCAGGAATACTCATTTAACCCTCATTGCAAAATGCTTAACCAATATTGACGCTAGCCAACGCTAGAATCGTTTTAACTACAATATCTCTAGGTAGAAATTGTATGCCAAATTCATGCAAGAAAAGAGGGTAAAGCTCACTTACTTCTCTTCCTCTTTAGCGCTTATTTTCTTGGTAGGTTGCTTAGCCTATTAGCTCTAGGCGAAAAACTGATTGATCGCATCCAGTGTTTGATTGCGATATTCATCTTGCTCAAACAACACCTCATGCCTAGAACCCTCAACCAACTTAAACTGGCAATCAGAGTTGGTTTTCTTCAGCTTAGAGATGAACTTTACTTGGGCACTGTTACTGACAATTTTTTCGTCCCCAGCTTGAATCAATAGCAGAGGGATCTTGATTTGACGAGTTTGTTGAATTGCTTGCTTAGCGGCCATTAACCCTTGCCACACCCAACGCGTGCTTGGTCCACCCACCTGCAAAGATGGAGACTCGTCGTATAAGCGGCGGAACCACTGATAGCGAACCTTACTGTGGCTCAGTAAGTTGTTTTCAAATGGCTTCGAATAATACGCTTGCTGCCCTGGCGCGTAAGTCGGCTTGGCATAAAACGCGGTAAGCACTTGTCCGACGACCATCGCGATAGGTTTCAGGTACCACTCGGTATTGATACCAAACATCGGAGCGCACAGAGTCACCTTATCAAATGGGTGGCCTGGATGAGTTTGTAGGTAGCGGGTGGCTATGGTGCTGCCCATTGAGTGTGCGAGCAGGTAGCGATTGGAATACTTACTGAGATCGAAACTGGCAATGACGTCAGACATGTCAGATGCATAATCATCAAACTCATGAATGTGACCAATGTCAGAGTCTGTTACCATTCGTTCAGACTGGCCTTGACCTTGGTGGTCAAATGAATAAACGTCATAGCCTTGTTGATAGAAATCATAAAAGAGTTCTTGGTATTTTTGGCAGCACTCAATGCGGCCATTTGAAATAACAATCGCCTTGGTATGAGTCTCTGAAGTCAGGCTACACCAGTACAGCTTCTTTTTACCAGATGTTGTTACATATCCATCTTTTCGTTGTTGCCAAAGGGTGGGGATCGGGTGTTTAATCGCTTGCTCGAATTGAGGTTCTTGCGTGTACGAAATCGGGGCGCCGCTGTGGTTTTCCATGGGAAATTACCTGAACTGATGCGTGTGAGAGCTTTATTGCTACTAATGTTGTTAGATTAAAGAACTAGTAAGGAAATGCAAATGGATACTCATGTTTGGCTTGCTTATGTCGTTACGGCGATATTGTTTAGTTTGGCTCCGGGCTCAGGTACCGTTAACTCAATCAGCAATGGGCTAAGTTATGGCACCAAGAAGTCACTTGCGTCGATCGCGGGCTTACAACTCGGTCTTGCATTCCACATCATGCTGGTGGGCGCGGGCATTGGTGCATTAGTCGCTCAATCCGCGTTGGCGTTCACTATCATCAAATGGGTGGGTGTGGTTTACCTTCTTTGGTTGGGTATTCAAAAGTGGCGTGACAACTCTAGCTTAGTGGCTTCACAAGAAAACTCGACGCTATCGAGTGGCAAGCTGCTTAGAAATGCGGTGCTGATTAACCTTACTAACCCAAAATCTATCGTGTTTTTGGTGGCTCTGTTCCCTCAATTTATCGATCCAACACAACCGCAAGCACCACAATTATTAGTGCTAGGTGTTACAACGGTATTCATTGATAGCGTTGTTATGTTGGGTTACACCTCATTAGCTTCACAAATGGGACGTTTTATTCGTTCAGATCGCATAATGGGTAAGATAAATAAAATCTTTGGTGGTATGTTCATGGGCTGCGGCGCATTGCTGGCTGCCGCCAAAGCCTAATCAAAGCAATAGAGTTAAAGTTAAACCAATTAGAGTTATCAAGAAATGACCGCTACCTACGTTGCTCGACAACCTATCTTAAACCGTAAGAAGAACACGCTTGGTTATGAGCTGCTGTTTCGTGACGGAGAAAGGAATGCCTATCCAGCGCATATAGAGTCTAATCGAGCAACGTATCGTCTGATCGTTGAGAATTTCTTATCGGTTGGGCTTAACCCGTCGATCCCATCTTCACGTTGCTTTATTAACTTCCCGTACCAAAGCTTGATTCGTCGGTTGCCTTTGAGCTTGCCGAAAGACAAGGTGGTGGTTGAGATCCTTGAAACCTGCCAACCGACCGACGAATTATTAGAAGCCGTTAAAGAGCTTTATCAAGCGGGGTACATGATTGCCCTAGATGATTTTACTTCGACGCCAGAATGGGAACGTTTCCTCAAATACACGCATATTGTTAAGCTCGATATCATGCAGATGGGCTTGGATGAGGCGTGTGATTTGGTCAAAGCTCATCAAGGGAAAAAGTTTAGTTTTCTTGCTGAAAGAGTCGAAACCGAACAAGAATTCCAGCAAGCCAAAGACGCGGGCTTTAAGTTCTTCCAAGGCTATTTCTTTAGTAAGCCGGAAATCATCAAGACCAAGTACATCAGCCCTGAGCAAGTGATTGCCATGGAGCTGTTCCAAGAAGTGTGTAAGCCCGATGTCGACTTTCAGCGTGTCGAGAGTATCGTCGCGAAAGATGTCGCCTTGTCTTATAAGCTACTGCGCTTTGTGAACACCATGTCGCCTCGTCTAGAGGTGACCATCTCTTCATTCCGTCAGGCCTTGGTGTATCTAGGGCAAGAAAAACTGAAAATGTTTGTCTCGCTGGCGGTGGCGTCTTACGTCTCGGATAAAAAACCGAAAGAGTTGTACGGTTTGTCTTTGCAGCGCGCACAGTTTTGTCAGCGTATGTCTCGTTATCAGGCATTTGAAGGACATTCCGAGCAAGCCTTTATGATTGGTCTGTTCTCGTTGCTGGATGCATTGCTCGATCTATCGTTAGAGAATTTAGTAGAGCAACTGCCTTTGTGTAAAAGTATCAAGGTGGCTTTGCTTCGTAGAGAAGGGCCATATGGTACCTTGCTTGCGCTTGAAGAGAGCTTTGAGCATGCTGATTGGCAACAGATTGATGAGCACTGTGCTGATTTAGGATTAAGCGTGGATCAGGTCAAAACGGAGCTTACTGAAGCTCGCCGTTGGAGCCATACCGTGACCAACCAGCTCTGATATTTCTTCATTAAACTTTTATGACAATTGAAACGCACGCCTTGACGTGCGTTTTTTTATATCTAAGATATATGCATATCCATATATGAGTATGTTTTATGCTTCCTCACCAATTTTTTAAATTACTGTCCGATGAAACGCGAGTGCGTTGCTTAATGTTGATAGTTCGCAATGAGTGCTTATCGGTTGGTGAGTTGACTCAGGCATTGCAAGAAAGTCAGCCAAAGGTTTCACGCCATCTTGCGCAGCTGCGTTCAAACGGTATTTTGACTGATGTTCGCCAGGGGCAGTGGGTGTTTTACCGCCTGTCACAAGATTTACCAGGTTGGATGCTAAAGTTAATTGACGACCTTATTGCATCGAACTGTTTGAAAACTGAATACCAGCAAGATATTGAGCACTTAGAGTCGATGAACTCACGCCCAGTATGTTGCGTTTAAATACATTAAAACTTAATGCCGAAATAGTTGGAGTTGCAGCTAGGCGACAAGTGAACTTATCCCTATGAGCATAGTGGCTCTATGTAATTAGGGCGGCCGGCGCTCCGGTAAGTGAACGTAGTCAACAACGCTGCGGCTTCAAATATGAAGGCAATTAACTGAGAGAACAGAAAATGACAGTCAAAGTAGGTATTAATGGTTTTGGTCGTATCGGCCGTCTAGCACTTCGCGCAGCATTCGATTGGGATGAGCTAGAATTTGTTCAAATTAACGATGTTGCTGGCGACACAACAACACTGGCCCACCTTCTAGAATTTGATTCAGTTCAAGGTCGCTTTCACCACGAAGTAACTGCAGAAGGCGATGAGATGATCATTAATGGCCAGCGCATCAAGACCACACAAGAGCGCGACATCGATGCGATCGACTGGTCTGGTTGTGATGTGGTTATCGAAGCGACAGGTGTTCACCGTAAGACCTCTTTCCTAAACAAATACCTAGAGCAGGGCGTGAAACGTGTTGTGGTATCGGCGCCAGTGAAAGAAGAAGGCATCGCAAACATCGTTGTTGGTGTGAATGACAATATCTTCGACCCTGCGGTACACAAAATCGTAACGGCAGCGTCTTGTACAACGAACTGTATCGCGCCAGTGGTTAAGGTGATCAACGAGAAGCTTGGTATCGAGAACGCAGCCTTCACCACTATTCACGATTTAACTAACACGCAAACTATTCTTGATGCGCCGCACAAAGACTTACGCCGCGCACGTGCATGTGGCATGAGTCTTATCCCAACAACGACGGGCAGCGCCAAAGCGATTGTTGAGATCTTCCCTGAGCTAGAAAACCGCATCAACGGCCACGCAGTTCGTGTACCGCTAGCGAACGCTTCTCTGACAGACATCATCTTCGAAGTGAAGCAAGACACCACGGCAGAAGAAGTTAACGCGATGCTGAAAGAAGCGTCTCAGAATGAACTAAAAGGCATTCTTGGCTTTGAAGAGCGTCCACTGGTTTCTATCGATTACAAAGGCGACCAACGCTCAACAATCGTGGATGCACTATCAACGATGTTGGTCGGTAAGCGCATGGTTAAGATCTACGCTTGGTACGACAACGAGATGGGTTACGCAACACGTACCGCTGAGCTTGTTCGTACCGTTGGCCTTGCTTAATAAGAATCTGGAGAAGATATAATGACACATCCAACATGGCAACTAGACCTAGAGCAAGGTGCGCTAATCCTGACTCCATGCCCAGGTACAAAAGAAGCAACGCTTGATGCATCACTGGCTCAGCTAAAAGAGCAAGGCGTTGAAGCTATCGTGACAGCACTTGATGACCATGAGCTTGCAAGCAAAGACGTGGCGGCACTTGGTGAAAAAACACGTGCGCTAGGCATGCAATGGTTCCAAATCGAAATTGAAGACGACTGTGCACCGGGTGCTGATTTTGCTGCGAAGTGGCAAGCGGCTAGCCCTGAGCTACATAACATCGTTGATAACGGCGGCAAGGTTGCGATGCATTGTATGGGTGGCTCTGGTCGCACTGGTTTGTTCGCGGCTCACCTACTGTTAGAAAAAGGCTGGGATTTGAGCAAGGTTGTTCAAGAAGTGCAGGCACTGCGTCCCGGCGCATTTACTAAGCCTATTCAGGTTGAGTATATCAACGGCGTAGCTTCTGCGTAGCTCTTCATACTTGAACCTGCAGCGTTGTTAACTGCGCAAGTTCACCGGAACGCCGGCCGCCCTAATCACATAGAACACCTATGCTCATAGGGCTGAACTTGCTTGTTGCCTAGCTGCAACTCCAATTATTTTGAGTATAAGTTAAGTGGAAAGTAAGAATTAGAGCTTTTGGACACCTATGATCTAAAAGCTCTTTTTGTTTAGATTGCAGAGATAGCGTTATGTTTTCAAATCTAAGTAAGAGCGTTCGCCAATACATGTTGGTGACTTTTAACTACTGGAACTTCACCATTACTGATGGTGCACTTCGCATGCTGGTGGTTCTGTATTTTTACGACCTTGGTTACAGTTCGTTAGAAATCGCCTCACTGTTCCTTTTCTATGAATTCTTTGGTGTGGTGACTAACCTAATCGGTGGCTGGTTAGGGGCACGTCTTGGCCTCAATAAGACCATGAATATCGGGTTAGGCATGCAAGTTGTCGCCTTGGGTATGCTCGCGGTGCCAACGGCAATGCTGACCATTCCTTGGGTAATGGCGGCGCAAGCCTTGTCTGGTATCGCTAAAGACCTCAATAAGATGAGTGCCAAGAGTTCTATTAAGACTCTGGTTCCTGATGAACAACAGGGCGCGCTTTATAAGTGGATTGCGATTCTGACCGGATCTAAGAATGCGCTTAAAGGAGCAGGCTTCTTTATTGGTGGTTTGCTGCTTTCAACGATTGGCTTCCAATACGCAGTGCTTGCGATGGCAGCCGTGTTGGCATTGGTCTTCGTTGGCAGTGTGTTGAGCTTAGAAGCGGACATGGGTAAAGCGAAAACTAAACCTAAGTTCAAACAGATCTTCTCTAAGTCTGAATCCATCAACATCCTATCTGCAGCACGTATGTTCCTGTTTGGTGCTCGTGATGTTTGGTTTGTGATTGCTTTGCCGATTTACCTAGGCAGTGTGTTTGGTTGGGATCACTCATGGGTTGGCGGTTTTTTAGCGGCTTGGACTATCGCTTATGGCTTTGTACAGGGCATAGCGCCGAAGATTACTGGTAAAGCTCAAGGCAAGGTGCCAGATGGGCATGCCGCGCTGTTATGGGCTGGTGCGCTGGCTATAGTGACCGCTGCTATCGCTTATGCGGTACAGATTGGCTGGCAACCAGAGCTCGTTATCGTGGGTGGTTTGATGGTATTTGGTGCCATCTTTGCGGTGAACTCATCACTTCACTCATATTTGATAGTGAGTTATGCGAAAGGCGATGGCGTTTCTCTTGATGTCGGTTTCTACTACATGGCAAACGCGATGGGCCGTTTGATTGGCACGATATTGTCGGGCTTGGTATTCCAAATGGCAGGTTTGTCTGCGTGTCTGTGGGTTTCCTTCGCATTCTTGGCGATAACGACGGTGATCTCTCTGCGTTTACCGAAAGTGCCGCAAATTTCAGCGGCATAAGCTTCAGCCACATGAGCCTCATTTGTGAGAGCTCAAGTCGCAGAAGCTAGCGTCGTATGAGCTAAATTCGCGATAAGCATCTCCTTTAACACTAAGCTGACTTGGTATTTATTCCGGTCAGCTTTTTTATTGCTATAGTAGAATGATTGAATATTAATCAGGCATTTACATGAAGCAGCGAATTCTCTTTTTTGATTTAGCACGATGTGTCGCGGCCGTAGCGGTTATCGCGATTCATGTTTTGGCGCCTTATCGCAATGAATTGGGCACTATTCCTTTCGGTGAATGGCTTACTGCCATTACGGTAAACGGCTTCAGCCGCTGGGCAGTACCTGTGTTCATCTTGATTACTGGTGCACTGATGCTCAGTGATCAGCGCCCGTTTGACGCCAAATACTACCTCAAGCGTCGTCTGGGCAAGGTACTGATACCTTTCATTGTCTGGTCGCTTTTCTATACCTATCTGTCGGGTTGGTCGGCAATGGGCTTTGATGCCAACGTCAGTTGGGACGTGTTGCTTAATAGCTACCATCATTACACCTATTACCACCTTGGTTTCTTCTATTACTTCATTCCGCTCTACTTTGTTATTCCGTTCTTGCAGATCATGGTCAGAAAGTACGGTGATAGATCGGTCTATGCCTTTACGGCGGTATGGTTGTTCACAACATTGCTGTTCTTACTAAAAATCGATGGCCCTTGGAGTCACGAATTGTGGTTGTACACCGGTTACTTACCATTGGGTTACTTGCTGTACAAGATTGTGCCACTTAACAAGATGACAGTTGGCGTGAGTGTGTTACTGGGTGGGCTCGCGTTGCTAACCACGGTTTACATGGTGGTTGATGCAAGCTTGGTAGCAGAAGAGTACACGGTAGGGCGTTGGTTATCTTACAAGACGTTGAATACCGTATTAGCCGCGAGCATGGTGTTCATGGTATGCCGTTACTATGGTGAAGGCTTGTCTGAGAAGAGTAACCAAGTGGTTGGCTTTATTAGTAAGCACAGCTTGGGTATTTATTTGCTGCACCCGATTTTCTTGTGGCCGATGAAAGAGTTTGGTTGGTACCAAGGACATCCGGCATGGGTTATTCCATTATGGATTGTGATCAGCGGAGCTGGCGCGTTATGGATGAGCTGGTTGGTGTCTAAGTCAGAGAAAACGCGTTGGTTATTGCCTTAGCGGTGACTGCTAAGGCTTTCTGATGGATTGCTTAGGGGAGACAGTTGAAGCGGCTGACGTTTAGCGCTTCAACGCAAAGTGTAAGAACTTATCGCCTTGGTAGGTTAAGGTTCCTTTGTCGCCAGGGTTCAGGGCGTGGAAATAGTGGATGCCGACTTGGAATTCTCGCTTCGGACCTACCACACCACGTTGAACGTAAATCCAGTACTCTTGATCTTCTTGGCCAGGTTCTGCGTCAGGAAGGTCGATGGATTGTTTGTCTAACACCGTGACATTCACTTTCTTCTCTGGCGCATTTTCACCTTGCGAGTGTTTTCGATAGAAACCAATAAATACCCAAGCCGCTAGAGCAGCGAGAGCAAAGATGGCAAAAAAGAGTGAATTAGGCATATAACCTCCATGTAGTCGTGATGGTTATTCTAGTCTTTCAGGCAATAGGGATATGTGTTTAAAGCCGTTATTCGTGAACTGTTGTGAGCCAAGCTGATTATTTTTCGGCAGACATCACATTTAATGGTCAGTTTGTGATAAAGCATTGTTATTTATTGTCTCTTTCTCTCGTAAATAACAGTGATTTTGTATAAGAATAGGGAAATGCTCGACTAGAATTATAGTGTGGAGTGGGAGGGCCAAGATGACCGATATTGAAAAAGTGGTGACAAGAACTCGCAATATAGAGAAATTATTGAGGCTTCAATATCATGCCGAAGGCGAAGGATTGCATGAGCTTGTAACAAGCTGTGAAGAGAGGCTACCGCACGATATGGTGAGCAAGCTGCGCTATATCGCAACGTGTCGTAACAAGGTAGTCAATGAACATGAGGCTAAGTTGGAAGACCAACATAAGTTCATCATGATGTGTAACGACTGTGAGAAGGAGCTGACTCCACGTAGTGGTCGTTTTATCTGGCGAGTTGCGATCTTACTGATGATGGCAATGACTTTAGCTGCCGCAGGTTTCTATTATGCGAACTGGGATGTGCTAACACTGCATCTGTTTTCGAAGTGAAAAAATTGAACAAAAAAAGGGACGCTCATGGCGTCCCTTTTTTTATCTGTAACTTGCTTAGTACATCATCGGTAGTGTCATTAGACCTACAACTACCGCGATCATTACAAGTCCTTGTCTTTGCGAAGATGAAATCATAACACTACTCCTAAATTTGGTTGTCTCTCGCTATGTTTTAAAGAATAGCACTACTTATGGCTTTAGATCAAGAATTACTTTCGAAAGCTTTAAAAGTAGTAGAAAACTATGAGTTTTTGGCTTGTTTGGCAGTGTTTAACTGTGTTTTATGGTGTGTTCTTATTTTGTTCGTTGTGATTTATGTTTGTTCTAATTTGATTTAACTTGTTGTTTTGTAATGGTTGTTTTGTGTAATTTATATTGTTAAAGGTTGTTAAACTGTATTAATAGGGGCTGGTGGTGGCTAGGTTTGTTTTGGTTGGTTTTTTAAGTTTTCGGCTTAGTTTTTGTGGCGATTTTCACCGGAGGCTTGAAATAACCTGACAAAACTGGGCGTTAAAAAAGAAAACTGGCTACTTTATAAGTCTAGGCTTGGTTGGCGTTTTTATTTCCCTGTTAATCTTGAGTTTGTTTATTTAAGTTGTTGTTATTATTTGCTTTAAATGTGGTCATTTTAATTTTTTAAGTGTGGCATTTGACGGGATTAGGCCAGTTTTGGTGGGGTCGATAGGTTAGAATTGGCCAAAATTCAAGTATGGCGACTCTAATGCCAATTTGAATGGGTTTTATGATGATTCGTTCTAGTTTTAAACGAATGGCCATTGTCATGGTGGTAATTGTTACGACTTCAATCTAAAGAGACTCTTTTTAGTGGAAGCGTAATCAAGATCCAATTTTGAGGGGCTGAGGCTTTACATCAACACTCGTGTGCCTAGACTGGCGACGATTTAAAGCAATAGGACAAATGGTATGTGGAGTTGGTTGGCGGTTTCCTTGTCTGGTATCGGAGCAATAGCAGGAACGAAACATGGACATATCGGTCAGGCCTTATCGTATAAGGTTTTTACCTATGTATTATTAGCGACCATTGCTTTAACTCAATCTGTCGTTGCTGATTTTACCTATTGGGTCGTTGCTGGGTTGGCGGTCTCTGCGATCGCAGATGTCCTGCATACTGTTACTCAAAAACGTCCTCTGCATTTTGTTTGCTTCTTGTTAGCTCAGCTCTGTTACAGCAAAGCATTTTGGTTACAGCTATCAGGAGAAATGGTCTGGTGGTTGTTCGCGCTGCTGTTGGCGGCTTGTGTCGTTGCTTTCTTCTTGCTTCTGCCTCGTTTAGACAAACTCGTCTTTCCTGTGGTTATCATGGGTATCGTGCTTATTCAGCTTGCATGGGCTTCTGGTGAGCTCTGGTTGCTTGATCCTCAACTGTCGCATGCGGTGGGTTTTGCGGGTTGTGTCGTGTTGCTGCTTTCAGCATTGGCGTACGCGCTAAATTTTTATCGTAGCCCAATTAAGGGTGCCTACTTTTGGGTGACGGGCAGCTACTTTCTGGCGCACGCTCTCATTGTTGCTTCCCTTACAATTTAGGGTAGAGCTCGCTTAACTCTGAGCTACATCAAGGCAGCTCAGATGAAAGAAGGTACTCTACGTCTACTTCATTAAACATGAGATAGAGTTATGACTACCGAAATTCATGCACACAACGTTTTAAACCTACTGAGTGAAAAGCCACTGACTCGTGAAGAGTTGACGCAAGAACTCGCTCAAACTTATGGCGCAGAAGCGCGTTTTCATACGTGTAAGCTGAACGGTCTGGATTTAGATGGATTGCTGAAGTTTTTCCTGAAGATGGAAAAGGTCGTGGTTATTGATGACAAGCTTTGCACTAATCGCGAACGTGTGTGTAACCACTGATTCCCAGTGACTTGGTTTTTAGAGCCTTTTGGCTTTTATAGATAAGAAGAGTGGATGCGACGTTTCGGCTTCACTCTTTAAATTCTCTTTTCTCTTTTCTCTTTTCTCTTTTCTCTTTTCTCTTTTCTCTTTGCTCTCGCAAAATTCCCTTCTAATTACATAAGTTAATCCTTTTATTACTGCGTTCGAAAATCAATGTTGAGGCTGCTATACTCCGCGCACTTACGCTTTTCGAGACAAACTTATGGAAATTTTATCTGCAGCAACCATGCTGTTTCTTATTATGGACCCGCTTGGCAATCTACCAATCGTGCTCTCTATCCTTAAGCATATTGATCCGAAGCGTCGCCGTATTGTTCTTGTTCGTGAACTGATGTTTGCGCTGATTATCCTGCTGCTGTTCTTGTTTGCTGGTCAAAGCATCATGAACTTCCTGCACGTGCAGCCTGAAACCTTGAGTATCTCTGGCGGTATTATTCTGTTTATTATCGCGATTAAGATGATTTTCCCAAGTGCGGGTAGTATTACTGGCCTCGCGGCGGGTGAAGAACCGTTTATTGTGCCGATGGCGATCCCAATGATTGCTGGCCCTTCAGTGATTGCGGCATTGATTCTGTTGTCGACACAGCACCCTGACAATATGTTAGAGCTTTCAGGCGCAGTGATGCTGGCTTGGGGTGCTACCTTCTTTATTCTGATGTTTAATGGCTTCTTCCTGCGAGTGCTGGGAGAGAGAGGTCTTAAAGCCATCGAACGCTTGATGGGCTTGTTGTTGGTTATGCTGTCGACGCAAATGTTCCTCGATGGTGTGAAAGGCTACATGGGCTAACATCAATATCATTGCTGAATAAAAAAACGCCGCTCAAATGAGCGGCGTTTTTGTCTCTACTGTTTCTGTCATGATGTTTTCTGTAGCTAAGCGTTTTATATCTGGGCTTAAGCTCGATTACATCATGTGTTTGCGTCGGATATCGAGTAAGGCGAAGACACCGAAAATCAATATTGACCACTTCTCCCAACGTGACATCTCGATCTTGTCGCCGAAAGCACCGATGAAAATCAGCATCTGCAGGCCGTGCATGAAGAACAAGAATGCTGTCATGATATAAAGCGCAATCGCAGCATTACCCGGGAACGGGTAGAAAATATTTACGATCAAGATAAACCAAACAAAGGCGATGGCTGCTTTTGCTAGTGGAAGCAAGAACTTCATTCAATAACTCCTATTCTTCAGTAATTCGATTGAACAGTCGGTAGCTTGACTGTCCGGTGGTCTTATCGCGATGCAATTCCCAGTTCTCTGGCATAGCTTCGAGTTTCAGTTCTTTCTCTGTCTCGACGTAAATGATGGCATTGTCTGCAAGCCAACCGTTACTCTCAAGCAGTTGTACTGTTTCTGCCAGTAAGCCTTTGCGAAATGGTGGATCAAGGAAAACCATATCGTAAGGAGTGCCTGGTTTCTTAAGGAAAGAGATAGCATCAGTATTCACGACATTGATGTTGTCTGCCTTGAGCTCTTTCGCGTTATCAGAAAGCTGTTTAGCCGCCTTTTGATTCATTTCGAGCAGTGTCACCATTTTTGCTTGGCGAGAAGCTGCTTCAAAACCTAGACCGCCAGAGCCGGCAAATACATCCAAGCAAGTTGAATGTGGGATATCTTGAGCCACCCAGTTAAAGAGTGTTTCTTTTACTCGGTCAATGGTTGGGCGTAATCCTTCTAAATCATGAACAGGCAGCTTTCTACCTCTCCATGAGCCACTAATAATTCGAACAAAGCCTCCGGATGGCTTTTTTTGTGATGTGTTTTGCTGGCGACGTCTTACCATAGATTTTTTGACCGCTAATAAAGTGATACTATACCGAGCCCAATTTAAGTGGGTTCGTGTATTAAATAAATTTGCAATGACAAAGTGTATCAAGCTAAAAGCAAACTTATCACTGCTTTGTCATTTTTCTTTACTATTCGTTTGTACAAGCTTGTATTGTATAACAATAGCAAAGAGTCGACGTGTATTAAGTCAATACAGCTAATTAGTAGATCTAGGAAACTCCTCTGATGACGGAAAAAAAGAAGCGCGGATTATTATCGTGGCTTGGTTTTGGTGAAGAAGAACAAAGCCCAAAAACTCAGAATGAAGCGAACGTAGAAAGCGTTGAAGATCAAACTGAAGTTGAATCACAAGTTGAGGCTGAACAGGTCGCGCCTGAAGCTGAACAATCTAAGCCAACTGAACCTGAGCAAGCGCTTGAAGAAGCTCAACAAGAGCAGCAACCTGTCGCAGCAGAAGCAGAAGCAGAAGCAGAAGCAAAAGCAGAAGCAGAACAGGAAGAAGTGGCGGCTCCTCAAGCTAAGGTTGAAGAAGTACAAGAGAAGCCGACAGAAAGCTTCTTTGCTCGCCTTAAGCGCAGCCTAAGCCGCACTAAAGCAAACATCGGTGCGGGTTTCTTTGGTCTGTTCAAAGGCAAGCAAATCGATGAAGACCTGTTTGAAGAGCTAGAAGAGCAACTTCTGATTGCTGACGTGGGCATGAATACCACGGTTAAGATCATTGAAAACCTGACAGAAAAAGCATCTCGCAATGACCTAAAAGACGGTGAAGCGCTTTATGGTCTGCTCAAAGAAGAGATGGCAGACATCTTAAGCCAAGTGGAACAGCCACTGGTTGTTGATACCACTAAAACACCTTACGTTATCTTAATGGTGGGTGTGAACGGTGTAGGTAAGACAACTACGATCGGTAAGCTGGCGAAACAATTCCAAAATGAAGGCAAGAAAGTGATGCTAGCGGCGGGTGATACCTTCCGTGCAGCAGCCGTTGAACAGCTTCAGGTTTGGGGTCAGCGTAACGATGTGCCGGTTATCGCTCAGCACACGGGTGCGGACAGTGCGTCTGTTATCTACGATGCGATTGAAGCAGCGAAAGCGCGTGGCGTTGATGTTGTGATTGCCGATACGGCAGGTCGCTTGCAGAACAAGAGCAACTTGATGGAAGAGCTGCGTAAGATTGTTCGTGTAATGAAGAAGATTGATGACTCTGCACCACACGAAATCATGCTAACGCTCGATGCAGGTACGGGTCAGAATGCTATCAGTCAAGCGAAGCTGTTCAGTGAAGTGGCTCCAGTAACGGGTATTACACTGACTAAGTTAGACGGTACGGCGAAAGGTGGTGTAATTTTCTCAATTGCTGACCAGTTCCAGATTCCAATCCGCTACATTGGTGTGGGTGAAGGTATCGATGACCTGCGTCCATTTGAATCTAAAGACTTCATTGAAGCACTATTTAGCCGCGAAGAGTAACGCGAGTAGCAAAGTGGTTTATCCTTAATCTGCTACCGTTTTTAAATTTGATATTAGTGATCGTAAGAGGAATTTTCGGTGATCAAATTTCAGCAAGTGAGTAAAGCCTACCGAGGTGGAAGACAAGCGCTCCAAAAAGTGGACTTTCACCTGAAACGTGGAGAGATGGCTTTTTTGGGTGGGCACTCTGGGGCTGGTAAAAGTACCTTGCTGAAGTTGATCTGCGCGATAGAGCGTCCAACCGATGGACGTGTCTGGTTCAACGATCACGATATCACTCGTATCCCAGCCAAAGACATTCCTTTCTTACGCCGTAATATTGGGATTGTTTTTCAAGACCATCGCCTGCTGATGGACCGTTCGATTTTCGAGAACGTCGCTCTGCCCATGCGTATTGAATCTATTTCTGAAAACGAAATAAAACGCCGAGTAAGTGCTGCGTTGGATAAAACCGGTTTATTAGATAAAGCCCGTTGTTTGCCAAGCCAACTTTCGGGTGGTGAACAACAACGCGTGGGTATTGCTCGCGCCGTGGTTAACCGCCCAACTCTGCTTTTAGCCGATGAGCCTACTGGTAACCTAGACCCTGAATTATCTAACCGTGTGTTGCGATTATTTGAAGAATTCAACCGCGCAGGTGTGACGATCATCCTAGCGACGCACGATATCGGGTTAGTGAACACTCGCCCTCAGTACCGCCATCTTGAATTAAACCAAGGATTTTTGAGTGAGGTTGAAGACTATGGCCGCGAATAAGCGCATCAAGAAACCTCAATCTAATCGAGCAGCAAACCGCGCTTCAAGCGACGGCTTCTTTGTTGTTCACTGGAAACAAGCCAAGTCATCGTTCTCGCAAATGTGGCAGCGTCCGTTAGGCAACTTGCTGACCCTTGCGGTGATCTCTATGGCGTTGGCGATGCCTGCTTGTTTGTACCTATTGGGTAAAAATGTCGGTGTAGTAGCGCAAGATGTCACTAGCCCGTCACAAATAAGTGCTTATGTAGAGGATGGTATTCCTGAGCCACGAGTAATGGTGCTTAAGGATGAAATCGAAAGTTGGGATCAAGTTGAGCTGGTGGAGTACATTTCTCCGCAGCAAGGGCTTGCAGACCTCAGCCAGTATTCTGGTTTTGAAGACGCCCTAACCATCCTCGACGATTACTCACTGCCAGGTGTGCTGGTGATTACGCCAAGCGTACACAGCGATACCCTAATCAAAGAACTGGCAGGCACAGTTAAACAACAAGAATTAGTCACCGATGTTCGCCTAGACGAAGATTGGTTAGCGCGATTAGATGCGATCAAAGCATTAGCAGCGGTCATCGTGATTACCTTAACGGTATTGATGTTGGGCGCGGTATTTCTGATTATCGGCAATACACTACGATTTAATGTGTTGGCGCATAAAGAAGAGATTCAAACCATGAAGCTGATTGGTGCGACCGACAGCTACATTCTTCGACCATACCTTTATGCTGGGATGTGGTTTGGCGTTTTAGGTTCGATTAGCGCTTGGGTAATGACGGCATTGATTACCGTATTACTGAACAGCGCAGTGGATGACTTGGCTCAGTTATACGACAGTCACTTCCGTTTAATTGGCCTGAGTTGGGATGAATCTTTACTGCTTTTGATCGTCGGAACCCTGCTTGGTAGTGTGGCTGCGAAGCTTTCTGCACAGCGTCACCTAAAAGAAATTGAACCAGTTTAGGTGAATAGAGTCATATTTAGACGAAAAATAGGCACTTCTTAACCAGTTTTTGCCTTGTATAGACGAATTGATTATGCATAATTACTTCCCCCTCCTTGAAACCTGTTCATTTTAGGTTCAAGATTGTCGGGTTTTAATAGATGTATTACTCCAGATCAGAGATTGATGAGGAACCGAATGGCAAACCAAGCGTATCAAATGGCTTTAGTCACACAAGATAGTTTAGATAGCTATATCCGCTCAGCGAACAGCTACCCAATGCTGACACCTGAAGAGGAACGTGGACTTGCAGAGCGATTACATTACAAAGGTGAGATCGACGCTGCGAAAGGCTTGATCCTTTCCCACCTACGATTCGTGGTGCACGTTGCAAGAGGCTACTCTGGCTACGGGCTGCCAATGGCTGATCTCGTCCAAGAAGGTAACATCGGCTTGATGAAGGCTGTTAAGCGCTTCAATCCAGAAGTTGGTGTTCGTCTTGTCTCGTTTGCTGTTCACTGGATCAAAGCTGAAATCCATGAATACGTTCTACGTAACTGGCGTATCGTTAAAATTGCGACCACTAAGGCACAGCGTAAACTGTTCTTTAACCTTCGTAAGTCTAAAAAGCGTTTGGGTTGGTTCAATAACGGTGAAGTTGAGACGGTTGCTCGTGAACTGGGTGTTGAGCCTTCAGAAGTTCGTGAGATGGAATCTCGCTTAGCAGCACAAGATGCGACGTTTGAAGCGCCTATGGACGATGACGATAGCGGTTCTGCTTACACTGCTCCAGTTTACTACCTAGAAGACAAAGCGTCAGACGTTGCTGAGACGGTTGAAGCGGCTAACTGGGAGTCACACACCAATAATCGCCTAGGGCTAGCACTAGCAAGCTTAGACGAGCGTAGCCAACACATTGTTCGCTCACGTTGGTTAGATGACAACAAGGCAACACTGCAAGATTTGGCGGATACTTACAGTATCTCTGCTGAGCGTGTTCGCCAGTTAGAAAAGAATGCGATGAAGAAATTGAAACAAGCCGTTGGTGATTTCTAATAGCATCTAGTTTCTATTAGCTTCTACTTTCTAGTAGAGCTAACAAATAACTGAATTTTGAAAAGGCCGAGATCGAGAGATCTCGGCCTTTTTGTTTTGGATCGATTTCTCAACTTTTGCGATCGAAATTTGCAAAATGATTTTGTGGATAACTCTGTGAGAAGTTTATTCGTCAGCTGTCTAAAAGCAGGGTGTAGTAAGGCTTTGACGGGGTTTTTCGAGTGGGGATATGTTTCAGTTAACCCACAGTTAGATCAGGATCATTACTACATGTTGTGGATCTATTTTTGAAAAGGCACTTTATTCACGTAATTCACAGATTTATCCACAAATGGTGTAAAAGTGATCGCTGGTGGATAACCTTATTAAGTGGATGTGAATGTTAGCCTTGGGATAGGTTACAATGGCAGCAAAGTAAATCAGTATAAAAAGAGAAAGTCATGGACCAGTTTAAACATATCGATGTTAAAGACGCTCAAGCCCTCATCGAACAAGGCGAAGCTCGACTTGTCGATATACGTGACCCGCAGTCTTTTGCGGTTGCCCACCCAAAAACAGCCTACCACCTGACTAATGATACGATGGTGTCGTTCATGGATGAGGTGGAGTTCGAACAACCTATCTTAGTGATGTGCTACCACGGCATCAGTAGCCAAGGTGCGGCACAATATTTAGTGAACCAAGGCTTTGAAGAGGTATATAGTGTTGATGGTGGTTTCGAAGCTTGGCATCGTGCTGAACTTCCAGTGATCGCAGGTTAATTACTTTCGTCACCTGAACCGCTTCAAGCATCCCTCATAGAATGAATAGGAAGTAACAATGATTAGATTGATGGTGTTAGACAATCCACGTCTTGCTCAAGCATTTATTGATTATATGGCCTCTCGTCAGATCCCTATTCAGATGTCTCCAGAGGGAGAAGGGCGTTTTGCTCTTTGGCTTCTTGATGGCCAATTTCAGGTTGAAACCGAAGCTGAGCTGAATCGTTTTCTGGCTGAACCCAATCATAAGCGCTATCAAGCGGCGTCTTGGGATATGGCAGAGACCAGAAAGAGCAACTTCCATTACCACACGCCAAGCTTCATGGGCATGATCAAAGCCAAAGCAGGCCCTGTGACACTAAGCCTGATGTTGGTGTGTGTAGTGATTTTTGCGCTGCAACAGATCGGTTTTGGCCAAGCTATTTTCAATGCCCTACATTTCCCAGCGGTGGATGGACAGCAATGGCAGCTGTGGCGTTGGTTGAGTCATGCCGTTCTGCATTTCTCTGTTATGCACATCGCATTTAATATTTTGTGGTGGTGGCAGCTAGGCGGAGACATTGAGAAGAAACTAGGCAGCTTCAAGCTACTTCAGATCTTTGCTGTCTCTTCTGCGCTTTCAGGCGCTGGGCAGTATTGGGTTGAAGGGGCGAACTTCGGTGGTTTGTCCGGTGTTGTATATGCCTTGGTTGGTTACTTATGGGTGGTCGGTGCGAAGGCGCCACAACTTGGTTTAGGCATCCCAAGACAGATTGTCGGCTTTATGTTGGTGTGGTTGGTGCTTGGGTATATGCAGCCATTTATGGCTATCGCCAATACGGCGCATTTAGCTGGCCTAGCCGCTGGTGTGATTATTGGCTTTATCGATGCGATGAAAGCACCAAGCTCGGCAAGAGACTAACTCATCTCTTCTAATGAGTAGCCAAACGATAGAGACAAAAAAGCGGCCAGATGAGCCGCTTTTTTATTGGGATTCGTTTTACATCATTACTGATAAAGGTATTTGGTAAACAGTAAGTCAGCAATCAGGGTTTTACCTGTCTCTGGAAGCAAAATCTTGTTGAGGTGTTCAACTAAGGATTTTCTTAAGTCTTCACGGCCAGATAGAGATTTAATTGTTTCTTCGTTTTGTTTGCCAAGCAATTCAATCACCGCATCGCGAATCAGTGGTTGGTGATGCTCAATAGCGGCCAAGTCGTTACTATTTGCCACCATGATGTCGAGGCGAACCTGAATGTAGCCCAGTTTTTTACCTTTAGTGTAAAAATTGGTGGTCAGGTCTGGCTCTAGCGTGAAGTAGGCGAGTTTAGCTGCCGACTCCTCTTCAGCGAAACTTGATGCTGAAAAGAGTAGGGTAATCGCAAGAAATATTTGGGCTACATAACGTTTGTGCATATTTGTGACTTTTCTTTAGTTTATTCGCGATATTCGAAACGCATTAGTCTTGTTACAATGAGCGGTCTAAATCTAAATACGTTTACAATTCGAAGAACGCTTTAATTTTGTTCGAAAGTTGAAGCTTTATTGTACGTGTAAAGTCACCTATTGAATACTAGTATGAATCAGCCAATATCGCTGTATCTTAATTCGTTAATGAATGTAGATTGGCAAAGTACAGAAACATTTGATTTTCCTAATGAAACCACCAAAGAGTGGCTGATGGAGCAAGGTTCTCTTTCCCGCAAGTTGGGGAAGTGCTGTCAGCACCTGTCTGTTGAGTTGCTTCATAATCAAGTTGTAGAACGCTCAATGCTGCAACAGGACGAGGAACATCTTTTATCATCGTTTGATTGCTTACTGCGTAAAGTGATTTTAAAGGGTGATGATGACCCGTGGGTGTTAGGTCGAACCTTGATTCCCCGAGTCACGCTAGAAGATCATCAGCACTCTGACCTTTCTCAACAAGGTAATGTCCCGCTTGGATTGACCGTTTTCAGTGCTGAGAACGTGGAGCGAGATGCGCTGCAAGTCGGTTGGGTTATTGCAGGCGATGAGCGATTACTCGCGCGTCGTTCTCGATTATGGATGAACCATAAACCGATGCTTGTGGCAGAACTGTTTTTACCAACATCACCCATTTACTCTAAGGAGAGTGTGTAAATGCTTGCCACCAAAGCGAAGGCGTATTGGCAATTAACGCGAATGAATCGCCCGATTGGTACCCTGTTACTCCTTTGGCCGACCTTGTGGTCACTGATTATCGCCGCACAAGGTATGCCTGATTTTGATGTCTTGGTTGTTTTCGTACTCGGCGTGGTGTTGATGCGTTCAGCTGGCTGTGTGATCAATGACTTTGCTGACCGTAAGGTAGATGGTCATGTGAAACGTACCAAGCAGCGTCCATTACCCTCAGGTTTGGTTTCCAGTAAGGAAGCGATTCTGCTCTTTTTAGTGCTAGCCGTAGTTTCATTCTTGCTGGTACTCACCATGAACCCACTGACCATTAAGCTCTCATTTATTGGTGTGGGTCTGGCGTTCATCTACCCTTTCATGAAGCGTTTTACGCATCTTCCACAGTTGTTTCTTGGCTTAGCGTTTAGCTGGGCGATACCAATGGCTTGGGCGGCACAAACCAATGAACTGCCAAGCATTGTTTGGTTTATCTTCGTGATTAATGCGTTGTGGACGATTGCTTACGACACGCAATATGCGATGGTTGACCGAGATGATGACTTGAAGATTGGTATTAAATCGACGGCTATTTTATTTGGTCGCTTCGATAAACTGATTGTTGGCTCTTTGCAACTCGTCACCCTAGCGATGCTGATTGCGTTAGGCATGCATTACCAACTAGGAGATACCTTCTATTGGGCACTGTTGGTAGCGGGAAGCTTATTTGTGTATCAACAACATCTGATGCGCCACCGTGATCGAGACCTTTGTTTCCAAGCCTTTCTAAACAACAACTATGTTGGAATGGCAGTGACAGCGGGCTTGTTCATTACCTTCTGGTAAGCATCTGCTTTTCGAGTTAACGAACGCTAAAGAAAAAGGCACCCATTGGGTGCCTTTTTTGATCGCGTTTTGGTCTCGCTATTCAAGAGATTCCAAGCTGATGATTACTCCGCTTGGTGGATACTCTCTTGAATCGTCAAACGTACTTCTGGGTAAAGCATTGAGTAGAGAAGCTTAGCGAATTGCTGAGTCTTTTCTAAATCACAGTTACCATCGTTATCCAGATATTGCTGTTGTTTCAGAGTGGCGAACATCGACGCAAACACGCCTTTATCGAAGAACTCTGGTGCATTGATGCCTTGCAGACGACCAAGTCGCTGTGCAATGTCTTGGCTCTTCTGCTCAAGATCGGATTTATCCAGATCAGGGTTTTCTGCTAACAGGTTCAAAGCAATAGAGTAGCGTTGTAGCGTCTCTGAAATCGTACGACCTAACAGCATCAGTGCTTGGCTGTTTGATTGGTTAATGGTGACTTCGTTATCAGAAACCACAAGCATACCTTGGTTAGCCAGCTCTTCAATGATGTTAGAAACCACGTCTTCAAGCTTGTCTTCGTCGTAGCTAAGGAACAGCTCTTTCTTCAAGAACGGGTAGATAGCAGCAACGTTCTCTTGGATCGCGTCAATCGATAAACCGCGTTGACGAATGGTCATCTGTGCAATTAACGATGGCAGAGCAAATAAGTGAATGATGTTGTTTCGGTAGTAGGTCATCAGAATTGACTGGTGACGGTCTAGCGAAATGATGTCGCCCATTGAGTCTGATTCAATCAAGAACTTGTTCAGTGATTCAGCATGTTTGACCAAATCTTCAGCGCTGTCTTTTGGCACAGTGAACGTTGCCGAATATGGAACGTTCTTAAGCAGAGACAGGTAGCAATTGATCTGAGAAACCAAAGAGTCACGAGACAATGCGCGCTGTCTTGAAGCCAATAGTGCCGTTGCACAAAGGGTCAGAGCATTGGTCGCTGCCGCATCGTTAATGTGCGTCATCATTTTGGTCGCCAAGTCATTAACCACCGGGTTCATCCATTGTGGTTTGCTGGTGCCCATTGGGTCGATGTCTTTGGTCCACTCCGGTGAGTGTTCATTCAGGTATTGGTTCAGTTGAATCGGCTCACCGAAGTTCACGTAGCCTTTACCAAAGTTACGCAGCTTACGAATGGTACGAATCACTAAGCTCGCGTTTTCTTTCTCTTTACGCTTACCACGAAGTTCTTTCGCGTAAGTCGCTACTTCCATCACGTGCTCGTAGCCGATGTACACAGGAACCAAAGTCACCGGGCGGTTCATGCCGCGCAGCATTGCTTGGATTGTCATCGCTAGCATGCCTGTTTTCGCCTGCAATAAACGACCTGTACGAGAACGACCACCTTCACTGAAGTACTCTACTGAGTAACCTTTAGCGAACAATTCCGCTAGGTATTCACGGAAAATCGTCGAGTACAGCTTGTTGCCTTTGAAGCTACGACGAATAAAGAACGCACCACCATGACGGAAAATAGGACCGGCAGGGAAGAAGTTCAGGTTGATACCTGCAGCGATGTGTGGAGGCACCATGCCTTCGTGGTAAAGCACATAAGAAAGCAGTAAGTAGTCCATGTGGCTACGGTGACAAGGCACATAAACAATCTCGTGACCATCTTGAGCCAGCTTACGAACTGTTGAAGCGTTGCTGATATGCAGGCCTTGGTACAACTTATTCCACAACCAACCAAGAATCTTCTCACCGCGTTTGATTAGCGAATAAGAGAAGTTCGCAGCAATCTCGTCCATGATGTCTTGAGCTTCTTTGCTCGCTTTCTCGATCGAGATGTTCTTTGCTTGCGCTTCGTCTTCAATCGCTTTTTTGATCGCTTCTGATTTTAGTAGGCGATCAAACAGAGCTTGGCGGCTTGGCAGGTTAGGGCCTGATGCAGCAAGCTTTTGGCGAGAGAAGTGAATACGTGCCACGCGCGCCAATTTGTGCGCGATGGTGCTGTCGGTGCCATGTGAATTAGCCATGTAGCGTAGAGAAACCACTGGGCTGAAACGAACCAGACAGTCACGACCTGCGAGCAATACAGCTTTTGATTTCTCTAAGCCGTTCATTGCCTGTAGGTAAGGCTTCTGGTTATTCTCTTTACCAGGTTTGCGTCCCCACAGCACTGTAGCAGGGATAACTTGAACATCGAGTTCAGAGTCGTCAGCGTGCAGTGAAAGCAATTCAGAGAACACTTCAATTGAAGAGCTTGGTACATAATCATCATCTTGCAGCAGAGTTTTACGAGAAGAGATGAAAACGTAGCGTTGCAGTGATTTACCGTTGATTTCAAGCTTGCTCAACGGATCAGGTAGGCCTAATTCAAGTGCATGTTTTTGCAATGTAAGAATGTCTACACTTGAGCGAAACGGTAAGGCGTATACAATCGGTTTGCTCAAATCAATGTTCAAATCCTCAACAGGGTTTGAAGGAATTGATGTGCCCTTTACCAATAGGGATAAAGGTAGCTTCATTAATGAACGTGAAAAAGATTGTCCAGAAGACATATAGGTTCACTGCCTCAATAGTTATTTCAATGTGCTGAAGCGTATCTCTATTTCTCTGATAAAAAGGATAAATCCTATGAGTGAAATAGGGATAAGCCTAGGCGTAAATTTAATCGATGCAAGAATACCAGAAACTGGTCTAACCTTTTAATGGAAATAGTCATATTGCCGTTAAGTTTGTGGAAAATCATTCATCGACTGATTGAGTATAGGGTTAAAAATGACCAAAAAATCAAACACCGGATTCAAACGCATCATCAAAGCTGCAGGCTTTTCATGGCAAGGCATTACGAGTTCGTTTAAAAACGAGGCTGCATTTCGACAAGAAGTCTTCATGGCAGCCGTGCTTATTCCGTTGGCATTTTACTTAGATGTAAGCCAAGTTGAGCGAATCTTGATGATCTCATCGGTGGTATTGGTGATGGTTGTTGAGCTAATCAATACCGCGATTGAAGCGGTTGTCGACCGAATCGGCAGTGAACATCATGAGCTTTCTGGGATGGCTAAAGATGTCGGTTCGGCAGCGGTTTTCATCTGTTTGGCACTCGCAGGTTATGTGTGGCTAGAGATCCTGTTTTTGTAATTTGCTAAAAATGAACTAAAAACAACCAATTGCTTTGCTTTTGTTCAGTTACTGGATATACTCACAGTCAACTGTATAAAAAGACAGGTGAATCATGAAGCCGTTAACGCCCCGCCAGCAACAAGTCTTTGACCTTATCAAAGGTAAGATCGAAGATTCCGGTATGCCACCGACACGTGCAGAAATCGCGCGTGAACTAGGCTTCCGTTCTGCTAATGCAGCAGAAGAACATTTGAAAGCTCTTGCTCGTAAAGAAGCGATTGAGATTATCCCGGGTGCGTCTCGCGGTATTCGTATTTTGCTTGAAGATGCAGCAAACGAAGAGCAAGGTTTACCATTAATCGGTCAGGTTGCCGCTGGTGAGCCTATCTTGGCTCAAGAGCATGTAGAAATGCATTACCAAGTTGACCCTGGCATGTTTAAACCACAAGCTGACTTCTTACTTCGTGTAAATGGCGAAAGTATGAAAGACATTGGTATTATGGATGGTGATTTATTAGCTGTTCATAAAACACAAGATGTACGCGATGGTCAGGTTGTCGTGGCTCGTGTCGATGATGATGTAACGGTAAAACGCCTAGAACGTAAAGGTTCAACGGTGCTGTTACATGCTGAAAATGAAGAGTTTTCTCCAATCCATGTCGATCTAGAATCTCAACACTTGTCTATTGAAGGGCTTGCGGTTGGTATTATTCGCAACACCGACTGGATGTAGTCAGTACAAACAGCTTATTGATATTTATTCTCAATAACTTGTTATTGTAATTGATATTCATTATCATCTTCTTTGTCGAGATACAAGGAAGATGATGATGCCAAATCCAACCAAACCTCAAATGAAGCCGCTTACTCGTAAGCCGCGCTCCTCTGTTCAAAAGGCTTCTTCTGAACAAGGGTCTGCACATCAAGAATTCCAAGTTCCGACCAACCTCGTTCAACACCTTTGGTTTCGTAGTCGCGAAAGCCTAGCCGATGATGGTCTCGTTTATGACCCAATCGCAGCTCAAGCCTGCAAGCGTTGCCAGCTCGCACCTGAATGTCTTACTGGTGAGCTTGACCAACAACAGCTTCTCTACGCAACACTGACTCAACTTTGTGACTCTCAAGTTCAACAATTTCTATCTCACAACCCAGATGCTTGGATCATCAATGTTGGGGCAGGGCTCGACACCCGTTTTTACCGTTTAGATAATGGACGCTGCCATTGGGTTGAGTTGGATGTGACGGAAAACCTAGTGTGGCGCCAACGCCTGTTCCACAAAAATGAACGCTATCGCTTGGAGTGTGGTTCTGTCGATGACCTAACTTGGTTGGATGAGCTTAATATTCCAGAACAAGCCTCGGTGATGGTGGTGTGTGAACATGCTCTGCTCGATTGCAATGAACAGCAGACGGCGAACTTCATTCAGTCTTTGAGCCGCTACTTTACTCATGCACATGCGTGTTTAGTGTTAGCTGGAGATAAAAGCTCAAGTACGTTGGGGCAAAAACTTGGTTCAGGAAAGTATGCGCATGGCCTATCTTCTCCAATAGACAGCGTTCTCAATTGGTTGCCATGGGCACAGTGGGTAAAAGCGTTTTCTCCACTAGACCAACAATGCAACCGTTGGAAATTGTGGCAGCGATTATTGTGTAAGATCTCTCAGGTCAAAAAGCGTTTAACGCCACAGTTAGTGCTCGTGAAATGGTAATCCTAGGTGTTTTGTATTTCGAGTAACTGAGTACATAGCCGGTATAAGTAAAATTCCACAACATAGTGAAAGCCCACCCACTAGGTTAAACTATCGCCTCTAATCTAAGAGGTGATCGTGAAGCTATTTAATCCCCAAACTATTTTTCAAACGCTATCCAATCAGGCGATGCACAAAAAAGTGCTGTTGCTCGCGATCCCGATGGTTCTCTCTAATATTACTGTTCCACTGCTGGGCTTAGTCGATGCGGCGGTTATCGGTCACCTCGAGCACTCTTGGTATTTAGGTGGTGTGGCACTGGGCGGCACAATGATCAGCGTGACCTTTTGGTTGCTCGGTTTCCTGCGTATGTCGACAACAGGGCTAGCCGCACAATCTTATGGTGCGAATGATGGCAAGCAACTTGGTTTAGTCTTCGTGCAGGGCGTGACCATGGCCTTAGGGTTTGCTGGTGTCTTTTTACTTTTACACAGTTTAGTCGCCGATTTAGTTTTCTCATTGAGTAGCGCCAGTGATCAAGTTAAGCACTATGGTCAGCAATATTTCTCAATCCGTGCCTGGAGTGCACCTGCTGCGCTAACTAACTTTGTGATTCTAGGTTGGCTGCTCGGGACTCAAAATGCCAAAGCGCCAATGTGGATGGTGATCATCACCAATATCACCAATATCGTTTTGGATATCGTTTTTGTTATCGGCTTAGGATGGCAAGTGGAAGGTGCAGCATTGGCATCTGTTATGGCTGATTATGCCGGTCTAACATTTGGCTTGATTTGTGTTTACCGAATCTGGGCGAAGAAACAGTTACCATCGGCATGGGCTCTGCTTAAGAAAACCAGCCAAGGTTTGAGTCGTTTCGTGAAATTGAATCGCGATATCTTTCTTCGTTCATTGTGTCTACAAGCGACTTTCACTTTCATGACCTTCCAAGGCGCAAGCTTTGGCGATGATGTTGTCGCGGCCAATGCCGTGTTGATGAGTTTCTTAATGATCATCTCTTATGGGATGGATGGCTTTGCCTACGCAATGGAAGCGATGGTAGGTAAAGCGATAGGCGCGAAAGACAAAGATGAACTGAACCAGTCATTGATTGGTACTTTCTTCTGGAGCTTCAATATTTGTTTGGTACTGACCATAGCGTTCGCACTCGCTGGCTCGAGTTTAATCAATATGATCACCACAATCCCAGACGTGAAGAGCCAAGCTGAGGTGTATTTACCGTGGTTAATCGCAATGCCATTGGTGTCTATGTGGTGCTTCTTATTAGATGGTATTTTTGTTGGAGCAACCAAGGGCAAGGATATGCGCAATAGTATGTTTGTTGCGACCTGCAGTTTCTTCGCGATTTTCTACTTAGCATCAGGTTTAGAGAACCATGCACTTTGGCTAGCGATGCTGAGCTTTATGGCAATGCGCGGAATTGGCCTTGGTGTGTTGTTTGTTTCTCAGTGGAAGAAGGGTGAGTTTCTCGCTTAGCTCTGAGGGCTCTTTTTGTGGAGAATAAATGAGGCTGTACAGGTAAAGAGGTATTTAGAACATCATGATCTAATTACTTTCAATGCCTTACTATTCAATGTCTTAAATAAAAACAGCAAGCGCATGGCTTGCTGTTTATGTATTTGGCCTATGGGTGGTCAAATACTCCTATTGGTTCTTTATCTAGAATAAGCGGTTGAGCCCGTTGAGTGCTGCAACACGATAAGCTTCCGCCATCGTTGGATAGTTAAAGGTCGTATTCACAAAGTACTCGATGGTATTTGCTTCACCTTTCTGTTCCATAATCGCTTGTCCGATATGGATGATTTCAGCGGCACGCTCACCAAACACGTGGATACCTAAAATCTCTTTGGTTTCGCGATGGAACAGAATCTTTAAGCTACCAATGTCTTTACCCGCAATTTGAGCTCGAGCTAGGTGTTTGAATGAAGAACGTCCTACTTCATACGGTACTTTAGCTGCAGTAAGTTCTTGCTCGGTTTTACCAACAGAGCTGATCTCCGGGATGGTGTAGATGCCGGTTGGGATGTCTTCAATAAGGTGGCGCTCAGCTTCACCTTTCACAATTGCCTGAGCCACAAATCGACCTTGGTCATAAGCAGCACTTGCTAGGCTAGGGTAGCCAATCACATCACCGACAGCGTAAACATGGTCAACATTGGTCTGGTAGTTGGTGTTTACTGAGACTTGCCCACGCGAGTCCGCTTCTAAGCCAACAGCACCAAGGTTAAGTTTATCGGTATTACCCGTTCGGCCATTAGCATACAGCAGGCAATCAGCACGCATCTTTTTACCTGACTCTAAGTGAATGATCACGCCATCATCAGTGCCTTCTATTTTCTCAAAGGTTTCATCGTTGCGAATCACGACGCCGCTGTTCCAGAAGTGGTAAGAAAGCGCATCTGAGGTTTCATTGTCTAGGAATGACAACAGACGGTCACGAGTATTGATAAGATCGGTTTTTACACCCAAACCGCGGAAAATCGATGCGTATTCACAACCAATAACGCCAGCACCATAGATGATGATGTGTTGCGGGTCGTGTTTAAGAGAAAGAATCGAGTCGCTGTCGTAGATACGTTCATGCAAGAAGTCGACGTTATCTGGTTGGTAAGGGCGAGAGCCTGTCGCGATAACAAATTTGTCTGCACTGTAATGTTCTTCAGTGCCATCGCTTTGCATTACCGAGACAGTGTTGGTATCGATAAAACGTGCAGTACCAAATACCAACGTGCACTGGTTGCGGTCGTAGAAGCCTTGGCGTAATCGAGTCTGCTTGTCGATAACCGATTTGGCATGACCCAAAATGTTGGAAAACGTTGAGTGAATGCTTTTGTTGTTCTGACAAAACAGCGGATTACTGTTGAATTCGATAATACGACTTACGGCATGACGCAGTGCTTTTGAAGGAATCGTTCCCCAGTGAGTACAACCACCACCAACGCTGCTCTCTTTTTCAATGATTGCAACGTTCAACCCTGCTTTGGTTAATCCCATCGCTGCCCCTTCTCCTCCGGGGCCACTACCAATTACGATTACATCAAAGTGGTTGGAGTGCGGCATAGATATCTTCCTTGTTATATTTGATTAACATTGCTTTAGCGAGATTTTAACTGATTCTGTTCTTGGGTACATGAAAAGGGCATCAGAGAGTCGGTGGGATCACGCAGTGTTATCGAAAAAATAATATTTGGTATGTCGTATGTCTCCAAATGACAGTGTGGATATTGAAATTTTTTCTTCGAACGTATTTACTTCGGTACGTGAACAAAGAGGTATGTTTAGTGTCTTATATAACCAGAGTGCCTTATATAAATAAGTGATTCGCGTTATATTGAACAGAGTATTAGACATGCCTGTTTAGGCTGTAAAAGAAGAAATTGATAAAGTATGAAACCAATGGGCATTCGCGCACAGCAAAAAGAAAAAACTCGTCGCAGCTTAATCGATGCTGCATTTAGCCAACTCAGCGCTGATCGTAGTTTTTCCAATCTAAGCTTGAGAGAAGTCGCTCGTGAGGCTGGAATAGCACCGACTTCCTTTTATCGTCACTTCAAAGACATGGATGAGCTTGGCTTAACCATGGTTGATGAAGGTGGCTTACTGTTGCGCCAGTTAATGCGTCAAGCTAGGCAGCGCATAGTAAAAGAAGGCAGTGTGATTCGTACATCGGTTGAAACCTTTATGGAATTCATTGAAAGCAGCCCTAACGTATTCAGACTGTTATTGCGAGAGCGCTCAGGAACTTCATTTGAGTTTCGTGCAGCGGTAGCTCGTGAGATACAGCACTTCTCTGCTGAGTTAACCGAATATTTGATAACGACTGGCATGACAAGGGACGAAGCTTTTACTCAAGCTGAAGCCTCGGTCATCTTAGTTTTCAACTCAGGGGCAGAAGCATTAGATTTAGATCGACGTCAGCGAGATGAATTGGCTGAACGCTTGATCATGCAATTGCGAATGATGGCCAAAGGAGCTTTTTGGTATCGTAAAGAACGTGAACGTAACCGATTAAAAGGCGGGATTGAATAATGTCGAATGAAAATAATACTGTAAACCGTGGTTCTGAAAGAAAGACACTCGTACTTGCTGTTGTAGCCGGTGTGTGTGGTGATGCATTGTTATCTTGGGTAACAATGAGCGAAGTGGGCTTCTCTATTTTTCCGCTGATCGCTTTAGTTTTGGCAGTACAAGCGCTTTACCAAGAATACCTAACTAACCCAGTATCTGAAGATATCCCACTAGTAGGTCTAGCTTGTTTCTTCGTGGGTGCATTTGGCCACTCGGCTTTCGTGAAAGCACAACACCCTGATGCTGGCTCAAACTTCTTTGCGATTATTGTCGCGATGCTGCTTTTAGCCTGGATAGGTAAGAAGCTAGGCTTTATCGGTAAAACCGCTTAAACCAATCTACAAATAAAAAAAACGAGCCAATTGGCTCGTTTTTTTGTATCTGCTGTTTGTCTTAGACCGAGAAAGCGAGACTTATGCTTTACGCTCTAAGAACACACCCGCTTCCATGTGGTGGGTGTAAGGGAACTGGTCAAACAGAGCAAAGCGAGTGATATCGTGCGTTTCGCTCAGAATGTCTAGGTTCTCTTTCAATGTTTCAGGGTTACAAGAGATGTACATGATACGCTCGTAACCTTGAACCATCTTACAAGTATCAACATCCATACCTGAACGCGGTGGATCAACAAAGATAGTGTTGCAGTTGTAGCTCTTAAGATCGATGTTCGCTTGCTGTAGACGACGGAACTCACGCTTACCTTCCATTGCTACGGTAAAATCTTCTGCAGACATTCGGATGATCTGAACATTTTCAATGTTGTTCGCCGCGATGTTGTATTGCGCAGATTCTACTGACGGTTTCGCCAGTTCTGTTGCCAGTACACGCTCGAAGTTTTGTGCCAGCGCTAATGAGAAGTTACCGTTACCACAGTAAAGTTCAAGCAAGTCGCCTTTGCTGTCTTGAGTACAGTCGACAGCCCATTCCAACATTTTCTCTGCTACTTTGCCGTTGGGTTGAGTAAAGCTGTTCTCTACTTGCTGGTAGATGTAGCTATCACCATTCACGTCTAGCTTTTCAATGACGTAGTCGCGGTCCAGTACGATTTTCATCTTACGCGCACGACCAATCAGGTTTAGGTTAAAACCTTCATCGTTCAATTGCTGCTTCAGTGCTTTAGCATCTTGAATCCACTGTTCACCTAATTGACGGTGGTAAAGCAGTGACACCAAAATCTCGCCGCTTAATGTAGAAAGGAAATCTACTTGGAATAGCTTGTGGCGCAGAGAGTGGTTGTCCTTCATTGCATCTGTTAATAGAGGCATTAGGTCATTGATAAGACGGCTAGCTGCAGGGAACTGGTCTACGCGGTATTTTTCTTTAGTCTCTTGATTGAACATGACGTAATACATATCGTCACCTTCATGCCACACACGGAACTCAGCACGCATGCGGTAGTGTTGTTCTGGAGATTCATACACTTCCAGTTCAGGCACATCATATTCTGAGAACATTTCTGTAAGACGCTCTGTCTTTTCTGCCAGTTGTTCTTGGTAGCGTTGCGGGTTTACATCTAAATTCGCCATTGTTATGCCTTTTGCTGTCGTGCTTTTAAATCAAGAGCGCAGATTTTATTCAATCACAGGCGCTTGTCCAGTGTTGAGAGCCATTCAATGTAAATCGACCATGAAAACTATAGCTTATAACTATCTTAGACTAGACAAATGATTCAGAGGTCAATACTATCTTCGGCAAGCTGGTGTCATTTAGATGTATAGATGGCTGAAGAGGGAATCTGGTGTAAATCCAGAACTGACGCGCAGCGGTAAAAGAGAACGAGTATTCATAAGACACTGCAAATAGCTTTTTGTGGGAAGTCGAATATTAGGTAACCATAAGGGTTGTGCTCTTGAGTCCGAATACCTGCCAGCGGCCAAACCATAAGATGTGGTTTGGTAGGACTTTACGCGATTTAGGATCACAACATGAACAAATCCCTTTTAGCGGTTGCTGTAGCATCGCTGCTTTCACCTATCTCCAATTTACACGCCCAACAAGCATCTGCCGACGAAACCATGGTGGTGACGGCTAACCGTTTTGAGCAGAGCACGGAAAGTGTTGTCGCTCAAGTTGAAGTAGTAACACGCCAAGATATCGATCGAATCCAAGCTAAGTCTCTAACAGATGTGTTTAGACGATTGACGGGTATCCAGGTTTCACAAAATGGAGGCCGAGGTCAGCAAGCTTCGATCTTTGTACGTGGTTCTAATTCTGATCAGGTACTTGTTCTAATTGATGGTATTCGTTTTGCGCGAGCTGCGAAAGGTGGTGTCGATTTTAGCCAGTTACCAATTACATTCGTTGATCGTGTGGAATACGTTCGAGGAGCTCGTGCCGCTATGTATGGCTCAGAAGCGATCGGCGGTGTTATCAATATTATTACCGTTGCAAACTCTGACAATGAAAAAACGGTGGTAAGTGCTGGCTTGGGAAGCTTAGATTACGAAGAGTTGAGCTTTGTTAGTGGTACTAAGGTCGGTGAAAATGGTCACTTAAACGTATCTGTTGGTTACGATTCTGATGAGGGATACAACGTTCATCCATTACCAGGTGTTAATGATGGTGATCGCCATGGTTTTGAATCACGCAATGCTCTAATTGGTTATGTTCATAATTTTGATCAGAAATGGAGTGGCTTCGCGAATTTCCGTATGTTTGAAACCATTTCTCAGTACGATGGTTCATTTGGTACAGACCATTCTTACAAAGAAGCTGAAGTTCAAAATTCTACCTTTGCTACTGGTGTTAAATATAGTGGCAGTGAACTTAAGTCTGATTTCCTAGTTAACTATCAGAATCAAGATAACTGGAACTACGAACAGTCTTTAGGCAAGAACTCAGCGTCAGCAACATCTGATGAGCTTGAACAGCTAAATGTTCAATGGGTGAATTCATACAAACTGACTTCGGCACTGACTCTTAGTGGCGGTGTAGATTGGCGTGATGAGGCTTATATTGTTAAGCCTTCGAATACTGAATACGACAGAACGAATGTTGCGTACTTCGCTGCATTAAACGCAGACGCGGATAAAGTGTTCGGAGAACTGAGTCTTCGTGTTGATGACAATGAGCAGTTTGGTACAGAAACTACTTACAACACAGGGTTAGGCTATCGTTATGCTGAGTGGCTTGTTGTGAAAGCAGCTTATGGCACATCCTTCAAGGCACCTAACTTATATCAACTATATAGCTACTACGGAAATGCACAACTAGAAGCTGAAAAGGCAGATTCATTTGAGCTGACTTTTGGTGGCTTAATCAAGGATGTTGATTGGTCGATTACTGGCTATGACACGAACGTCGAAGACTTAATTGATTACAACTACGCGACAAGTAAGTACTACAATACCGATGGCGAAAGCCAATTACGTGGCGTGGAAATGGTCGTTGGATTTGATACTAGCTTTATTAACCACCAAGTGAGCGCTAATTTCCAAGACCCAGAAGATCAATCTGGTGAGCAACTAATACGCCGAGCTAAGAAGATTTACAAGTATAATGCAGTGGCTAGTTTCGATGATGTTGATGTTTCATTAGGTTACCAATATGTAGGTGAGAGACCGGACTTCTCTGAAGATCTCGCAGCGTATAGCTTGTTTGATGTTTCTGTGAACTACTATGCGAATGAAAACCTTACTTTAAATGGTCGAGTGGATAACTTAACTGACGAAGAGTACGAGACTGCTGGTGGATACCCATCACCAGAGCGTACATATTACGTGAATGCTACTTACCAATTCTAATTATCACCTAAACCGCCTTCGGGCGGTTTTTTCTTATCAGGTATATCAATGAAAAAGAAAGTCGTCATAAGTTGGTCGTCAGGTAAAGACTCTACATTAACCCTAGAACGTCTACTTGAAAGCACCGAGTATGAAGTTGTTGCTCTCTATACTACGTATGTGGGAGATGAGGTTCCTTTCCAAGTCACGCCAATCGAGGTTGTCGGAATGCAGGCAACATTGATCGGCTTGCCATTAATAGCGATTGAGCTGCCGGAAGTCTTCCCAAGTAACGAGATCTATCAAAGTACGATTGTTACGGCGCTTAAAGAGTCGGGTTTATCAATTGATGCCGTGGCATTCGGCGATATGTTTTGCAATGGTATTGCTGATTACCGAAGAAGTTATATAGAACCTGCGGGTTGGGAGTGTGTATTTCCTCTACTGGGAGAGAGTAGCCAAGCGCTGGCTCAAGAAATCATAAATAGAGGAATCGAAACCTTTCTCGTCACGGTTGATAGTGAGGCATTAGGTGTTGGCTATTGTGGGCAACAATACACGCCTGAACTAATAGATAGTTTACCAAACCACGTCGACCCATGTGGTGAAGATGGTGAGTTTCATACCTTAGTCACGTCAGCGCCATGCTTTAAAGGAAAGCTTAAGATAGCGCTAGAAAATACAGAGCAGGGTGAGCGCTTTGTGCATCAACGCTACCGAGCTTGCATTATATAGAGTGATGATTGGCGAAAACTAAGTGAAGGGGTATCATTGCTGCGGAACTTCTTACAGGTAATGGTTGTGTCGGAAAGCATACAAAAAAACATATTGGTCTTTGATTCTGGTGTTGGCGGTCTGTCTGTATATAAAGAGATAAGCCAGTTACTACCCAATCACAACTATATCTATGTATTCGATAACGAGGCTTACCCTTATGGTGAGCTCGATCAGCAAGTCCTCATTCAGCGAGTCCCAAGTATCGTCGCCAGTTTTGTGGCGAGTCACGCTATTGATATCGTGGTGATAGCTTGTAATACGGCTAGTACGATAGTCCTGCCGACACTTCGCGCTAATAACCTTATCCCTATTGTCGGCGTAGTCCCGGCAATCAAACCTGCTTCGTTACTGGCTAATAAAGCGGTTGGCCTTATTGCGACTCCCGCGACGATTACTCGTGAATACACACACGAGCTCATCAAAAACTTCTCGAGTAATAAAAGAGTAGAGCTGTTAGGTTCTACTCGGCTGGTGGATATGGCCGAAGATAAACTCAGAGGTGAGGAGATTAACCTTGAAGAGTTGCAGCAAATCCTTCAACCGATGATCAACACAATTGATGTAGCCGTATTAGGGTGTACCCATTTCCCATTGATCAAATCAGAGATTCAACAAGTACTGGGTGAAAGTGTAGTGCTGATAGATTCTGGTAAAGCGATAGCTAAACGGGTTCAAGATTTGTTGGGTTTGGAAAGCATTAATAAAGAAGGGGGAGTGCGTGAGGTTTTTTGTAGTGCACTTCCTAAAAAAGAAAGTGCACTAAATAGTATGTTAAAGCAGTTAGGGTTTAGCTCAGTTCAGATTCGTCCGCTTCAGGATGTTTAGGATCATTTGCAACACGTACTTTTAAAGTGCGTTGCATGTAATCTTTATCGTTAAGTGCAGAGATCGCATGATTCACATCATTACTTGCCATAACAACAAATCCAAAGCCTCTTCTTTTACCAGTACGTTTGTCTTTCATTAAACGTACTGCAAATACTTCACCATGCTCTGAGAATAATTCACGTACATGTGATTCGTTCGCTTTGTATGGAAGGTTACCCACATAAAGTGTTTTGGTTGAAGCCTTAGGTTCTGAATCTGATTTTGAGTCGGTGCTTGAAAAGTTAACAACAAAAGCGGAAGCCAAGACACCAAGGATAAAGGTAATTGCAGGCGATATATCTACCTGAGAGAAAACAATGCCGCCTAATACAGCCAGTGCGACAATTAACAACATCGATTTTTTTGAGTTCATATCGGAATACTACATATTAATAAACGAAATAGACGCATCTACCATTAACAAAATAGACACATGAATCTTACGTTCATGGCTTCCATTTTTCCAATGTATTGCTGTGATACGTCTCAAATGTTTAGTTTTTATTCGAAAAATGCGGATCTGGTGGCTTTTTAGGCGAACAAAACTTTTATTTCAAAAAGCCCTTGTGCTCCATCTCAATCTCTCTATAATGCCGCCTCACCGACACGGAGTGAGACGAAAGTCACACGGCGAAATCGGTAGAGAAAAAGAGTTTGAAAATAACCCTTGACTCTCAAAGTGGTGCAGGTATAGTACGCACCCCTAGCGACTGAGATGTGAATCACAAAACGCTAGCGCTCTTTAACAATTTAAACCTATCAATCTGTGTGGGCACTCGTTGATGAATATCAAAACGTTTTATCGTTAGATAAA
>NZ_JALNTS010000015.1:0-64420 GCF_023161725.1 Vibrio sp. 1CM24A | reverse complement strand
GTTTTGATATTCATCAACGAGTGCCCACACAGATTGATAGGTTTAAATTGTTAAAGAGCTTCTCTTCGTTGTGACTTACATCACTTCGGAAGAGGCGGCCATTCTAGCGATTTAATTCTCAGTGTCAAACACTTTTGAAAATTAATTTCTACTTTCTAAAAGTAGGAGCGAATTATCGCTTAAAGCTAGTTGCCTAACTAACATTCTACGCTGAAGCCTTGTGGCGTCTGCCGTGTCAGTGAGGCGGCATTATAGAGATGTTCATCACATTGGCAAGTGTTTATTAAAGAAAAATGCAAAAATAACGATTACATGACGAATAAACACTCAAGGCTTTATTTATGCAACTTTAACTACAAAGTAACTACACAATAACCACAGACTTACCCACAATCGCTCTAGTTTTATCCCCTAGAAACTAAAAAAGCTGCCTAATGGCAGCTTTTTAAATAGCAATGAGTCTAAATCCCAGAACCATATTGCTCTCCATCATCTTCATGGAGACCACATTCGCGTTTCAGCCCATTAAAACGAGTTTCCTCTTCAGTCATACCCGGTTCCCACTTCTTAGTTGTATGTGTATCTCCAACAGAAAGGTAACCCTGCTCTCGAAGCGGGTGATAACCGAGACCATGCTCTTCTAGGTAATAGTGAACATCTTTATTCGTCCAATCGATTACCGGCAAAAATTTAAACACACCATTTTGGATAGATAAGATTGGCAAATTTGCACGCGATTGAGATTGCTCTCTTCTTAAACCAGAAAACCATGTCCCAGCCTCGAGCTCATCTAGCGCTCTTCTCATCGGTTCAACTTTATTAAGCTTGTTGTACTTTTCTATCCCTTCTATACCTTGATCCCAAAGTTTTCCATATTGCGCTTCTTGCCAATTAGGGCTCTGTTGGGCACGAAAGACTTGAAGGTTTAGAGTCAACTTCTTACTTAACTCATCGATAAAGCGATAGGTCTCCGGAAATAGATACCCTGTGTCCGTCAGAATAACAGGAATATCTGGTTTTGCTTGAGTCACTAAGTGCAGCATTAACGCGGCTTGAATGCCGAAACTTGAAGACACAACATGTGATCCTTCCAAGTTTTCTAATGCCCATTTAACTCTTTCTAATGCTGTTAGCTGTTCTAACTCAGCATTAATTTGCCCAAGACGAAGTATTTGCTCCGTCTTAGTCAATGCGAGTAGCTCTGCTAACTTCAATTTTGAAGCGACAGAATTATGCATGCAGATCCCTCTTGGAAATGATCACCTCTTCGATGATGCCAGCTCGGATTGTAAAATCACCGAACCCTTCATTGTCGTTGCGTTCTGTAGCCCAACGTCCCACCAGCGCATCAATCTCTTCTAAGATCTGAGCTGATGTGATGTTCTCTTTATACATCTTAGGGATACGAGTTCCGGCCTTGTTGCCACCTAGGTGCATGTTGTAACGCCCCGGAGCCTTACCCACTAAACCAAGTTCAGCCAACATTGCACGACCACAACCGTTGGGACAACCTGTGATTCGAAGGATGATGTTATCTTCTTCTGGTAATCCATGTTTTTTCAGAATGTCTTCAACATCCGTTACAAACTCAGGAAGAAAGCGCTCAGCTTCTGCCATTGCTAAAGGACATGTTGGGAAAGCCACACACGCCATTGAGTTTTTACGTTGCTCTGAAACAGCATCGTCCATCAAGCCATATTGACGCGCCAGTTTTTCAATCTTGGCCTTTTGACTCGTCGACACACCCGCAACAATTAGGTTTTGGTTTGCAGTCATGCGGAAGTCACCTTTGTGGATCTTCGCTATTTCAGCAACACCTGTTTTCAGAGCTTTACCCGGAAAATCAAGTAAACGACCATTCTCGATGAATAACGCTAAGTGGTGCTTACCATCAATGCCTTCCGCCCAACCAATGCGATCACCACGGCCAGTAAACTCATAAGGTCGGCTTTTAGAAAATTCTACGCCTGCACGCTTTTCTACTTCTGCCTTGAATACATCAATACCAACACGGTCTAGTGTGTATTTGGTTTTTGCATTCTTACGGTTTGAACGGTTACCCCAGTCACGCTGAGTCGTTACCACCGCAGCTGCTACATCTAACGTTTTATCTAATGGCACAAAACCAAAATCGTCAGCTTTACGTGCATAAGTAGAGGTATCACCGTGTGTCATCGCTAAACCGCCACCAACTAACACGTTAAAGCCCACCAGATTTCCGCCTTCAGCAATAGCAACAAAGTTAAGATCGTTAGCATGAACATCTACGTCATTCTGTGGAGGAATGACAACTGTCGTCTTGAACTTACGCGGTAGGTAGTTGCTACCAAGGATAGGTTCTTCATCCGTTGTTTCTAGTTTTTCACCATCTAACCAGATTTCTGCATAAGCACGAGTCTTCGGTAATAGATGTTCACTGATCTTTTTCGCCCACTCGTAAGCTTCTTGATGAAGTTCAGATTCAACTGGGTTTGTCGTACACAGAACATTTCGGTTTACATCACCCGCTGTCGCAATGGAATCAATGCCAATGCTATTTAGCGTTTGGTGCATCAACTTAATGTTCGGCTTTAAAACACCGTGGAACTGAAACGTTTGACGAGTTGTTAGACGAATTGAACCGTAAGAGGTGCTTTCGTCAGCGAACTTATCAATCGCCAACCACTGCTTAGGGGTAATGATGCCACCAGGCATACGAGCACGAAGCATTACGTTATGTAACGGTTCGAGCTTTTGCTTGGTACGTTCGTTACGAATATCACGGTCGTCTTGTTGATACATACCGTGGAAACGAATCAACTGAAAGTTATCAGCAGTAAAGCCACCAGTTATGCGATCTTGGAGATCTTGTTCAATCGTACCGCGTAGGTTATTACTTTCACGCTTAAGACGCTCATTGTCAGCCAAAGGTCCAAGCACTTGACCTAGCACTTCTTGCTCTATTACTTGCTTGCTCATTAGTACACATCCCTTTGGTAACGTTTCGCTTTACGTAAATCATTAATATATTGTTCAGCTTGTTCGCGGCTCTGATTGCCATGTTTTTCCGCTATAGTAACTAACGCTTCATGGACATCTTTAGCCATTCGAGTCGCATCACCACAGACATAAAGGTACGCGCCCTCTTGGAGCCATTGCCAAACCTGCTCTGCCTGCTCAATTAATCGGTCTTGAACATAAACCTTTTCTTTTTGGTCACGGCTAAAGGCAACATCTAGCTTAGTTAGCGCGCCAGACTTAAGGTACTTCTGCCATTCAACTTGGTATAAGAAATCTTGAGTAAAAGTACGGTCGCCGAAGAATAACCAGCTCTTACCTTGAGCATCATTGTTTTCACGCTCTTGAACAAAACTGCGGAAAGGTGCGATCCCTGTACCAGGGCCAACCATGATAATTGGCGTGTTGTCGTCTTGTGGTAGCTTGAAATTATTGTTGTTCTCTACAAACACCTTAACTTCGCCACCTTCTTCAAGGCGTTGAGCTAAGAAGCTAGAAGCTCCACCTAAGCGAGACTCTTCACCTTTTTGATATTCAACCAGACCAACCGTTAGGTGAACTTCTTCATCTACTTCGGCTTGGCTTGACGCAATAGAATAGAGGCGCGGAGTCAGCTTACGTAACAGGCCAATTAACTCATCAGCCGATAGCTTGGTTTTCTTTTCAGCGAGTACATCGACGATTTGTGTATTACCCGCATATTCACGAAGCTTGTCTTTATCTTCCACCAGCTTGATTAACTTCTTGCTGCCCGATAACTCAGCAAACTTAGTCACAAGTTGAGGGTTTGAAGTGGTAATCTCAAATTTACTCACTAGCGCACTATGGATAGATAGATTGTCACCATCGACATCGACACTTTCGATACCCGACAACCCAACCTTAGAAAGGATCTGATTCGCGAGTTCTGAACTGTTTTCATACCATACGCCTAGCGCATCGCCGGGTTGGTAGGTAATGCCAGATTCATCAAGATCGAGCTCGATATGACGAACATCTTTACCCGAGTCACGACCGGTGATCTTTTGACTGGTTAATAGTGTCGCTGTATATGGATTTTGTTTGGTGTACTGCGAATGACCGGCAGCCGCTTGGCCTACTGGCAACTGAACGATGTCAGCCTCGGCACCTGTCGATAGCGTTTCTTGAACTTGTGATAACGCTTTAGCGCGCCATTCCGTTGCTGACTCTTCGTAATCAACATCACAATCAAGGCGATCGACAAACGATTTAGCACCAAGCTTAGCGAGGAAGTTATCGAAATCTTTAGCCGTTTGGCAGAAGAACTCATAGCTAGAGTCACCTAAACCAATCACACCGTATTGTAGGTTTGATAATTTTGGCGCTTTCTTCGATTGAAGGAATTCATGTAACTCAATCGCGTTATCAGGGGCTTCGCCCTCACCATTGGTTGAAGCGACGAAAATGACGTGTGTCTCTTTGGCTAGGTTCTTACCTTTATAATCACTCGCATCGAAAAGCTCGACCGCGATTCCTAAGGCCTTGGCTTCTGCCTCTAGCGATTCTGCGACGCCTTTAGCATTACCGGTTTGAGAAGCGAAGATAATGCTGAGCTTACCCGCTGGCTTAGCCGCTACTGCAGCGGCCGCTTGAGCGATTGGCGCAGCAGCACCGACAGGCTGAGCTTGGCTCACTCCCCAAAGGTAACCACTGACCCATGCCAGTTGCTGTGAAGACAGTTCAGAAACAGTTTGCTGAAGATGACCCAATTGTTGGTCATTAAGTGGTGCTGCTAGCCCAGGTAACTCATTAGCCCCAGACTGTGCATTATTGTTTTGTGAAGACTCTTTCTTATTTAAAGACATGGTCACGACATCCCTAATCATTGCGTGACGATAGATTAACCACTCCTTTTAATAACAAGAAAGAATAGAAAAGTATGTTTTATAACTTTTTGGAAGTAAAAACCGATTGAAACGTAAATTGTCTTACTGGTTTTCAATGCGTACTTGCTGAAAGCCAACCGCCATTGCCGACTTAGATGCTAAGTCTAAATCCGCGTAATGACACTCTTCACCATGAACATCAGTAAGCAGAACAAAGCCACCGCCCATATGACGAAACTCCACAACCCAAGCCCCTTCTTGAATTGAGGGCTCTATGATGGCTTCAACCAACAGGTTTTCTCTATATAAATTTCGTAATTCATTGAGTGTCATATTCCATCCCTTGCTTTGACCTCACTACATAGACCTTATAAGAATAGACGCAAATTGGCTCTCTGTATTAAGGATGGTCGAAAGTGATGAATGTGCTAACTAATTCCAGAAAGATATAATCAATAGATATAAAAAACGCCACTTAATAAAGTGGCGTTCTTAAAATTTGTTCTAAATGAGCTTGAATAGCCTAGAAGCGCACTTCAGCGCCAGCAAACCAGCCATCTACCATGACAAAGCTCTTGCCGAGTTCTGAGCTAAAGAACTCGTCCGAATCTAAATCGATAACACGGTAACCACCACGCAGGGCAATTTCAGATTCTGATACAGGGATTCGGTACTGAACACCCGCCATCAAGTCAGTGCTCTTAATACCACTGCTATCACCGAACTCCATCGTACCAATAATATCGAAGTTGGTGTCCGGCACATTGATCTCTGCGTTACCGTAGAAGCTCCACGTGAACTCATCAAACGTCGATGTTTTCGCACCCGTCGCTTTTGGTTCAATGTAATTCGAGTTTGAATACTGAGTAAACGTCACACCAGCATCGAAGTTCATCAACTTGTGCTCTAACAGTGTGTAGTAAAACGTGTAGTCGTACTTATCAAAAGCCAACGAGTCCGCATCAATAGAGGTATAACGGAAGCTAGCATTTGGGAGCATTGGGGCATTATGCTCAAATGCGAAATACAACGAAGGTGAGTTAGAGTCGTCATCTTGTCTAACTTCGTTTAGCTTTGTACTTCCCCACCACATATCGGCACCGACTTTAGCCGTGTAAGAAAACTCTTCCGCAGCAGACACTGCTGAACTTAAAGATAGCATTCCCACTAAAGCAATTAATGGCATTTTATTCATTTGAGATAGCTCCAATTCCATATCGTAGTGCTAATTGTATGCACATTCATAGATTATTGGGGAAAATTCTACCACACATCTTAAATTCTAAAACGATAAACCGCTGACGATTAAAGATTTGACGGCACGATGACCTTAGTAACGTCTCTGGTTAGAACTGTGTACAAAGTTTTTGAAAAACCACACACCGATTGCAATCACGATCAACCAAGGCAGTAACTTAAACACGACGCCCATCATACCTAAGACCAACATGACTAATAACGCCACTCCGGTTGCAGCCAATACCGTTATAAACGTAATACCAGTGACAAGTAGAGTTGCGACGAAAATAAGAACAAAGATTAATTCAAACATAATGGTCTCCCTAATGAGTTAATGACCTATCTTTCCTACTTTCTAACATTGCAGCTTCCATACCAAGTATGCCAAACCAATAAAACCCTTATTTATCAGATAAATAAAAAGCCACACATCTTCATGCGCGGCTTTTCAGAAACTTACAATGGTAAATTTAGCCTCTAATGGCGAATTTAACCTTAAGTTTTTAACTTAGAGGGAGCTTAAACATTTAGCTCTTTAGGGATCTTAGCCAATGCTGCTTGCATCACTTCAATACCCGCACCTTTCTTATGTGCGTTTTCACTGATGTAGCGACGCCATTGTCTTGCACCGGGCATGCTTTGGAACAAACCAAGCATATGACGAGAGATATGTCCTAAGCTTGCGCCATTTGAAAGTTCACGTTCGATGTACGGGTACATTTCTTCAACCACTTGTGAGCGCTTCTTGATTGGCGTGTCTAAACCAAAGATCTGCTGATCGACTTCAGCCAAGATAAATGGGCTATGGTAAGCCTCACGACCGATCATCACACCATCAAGGTGTTGCAAGTGCTCCTTAGTTTGCTCGAGAGTAGTAATGCCACCATTCACGGCAATCACCAGATCAGAGAAGTCTTTCTTGATTTGGTATGCACGATCGTAATCTAGCGGTGGGATTTCACGGTTCTCTTTCGGGCTAAGACCACTCAACCACGCTTTACGCGCGTGAATAGTAAATTGCTCACAGCCGCCTTTTTCAGAAACCGTCGAAACAAACTTAGTTAGAAACTCATAAGAGTCTTGGTCATCGATACCGATACGCGTTTTCACGGTAATTGGAATATCAGTGACTTCTTTCATCGCCGACACACAATCTGCCACCAGCTCAGGCTCAGCCATTAAACATGCGCCAAAGCGACCATTCTGAACTCGGTCTGAAGGACAACCTACGTTTAGGTTTACTTCATCATAGCCACGCTCACCAGCAAGCTTGGCACAAGCTGCAAGATCAACCGGGTTTGAACCACCGAGTTGAAGTGCAAGAGGATGTTCTTGCTCGTTATATTCTAGGAAGTCGCCCTTACCATGTAAGATCGCGCCCGTTGTTACCATTTCCGTGTACAGAAGAGTCTGTTGAGAAAGCAAACGGTGAAAGTAACGACAGTGGCGGTCAGTCCAATCGAGCATGGGTGCAACGGATAAGCGGTTAGCCGCGTATTTACTAGTATTGTCAGGTTTCATAAGGTGTTACTCGAAATCTATATACTGTATATGTATACAGCAATTTGCTAGAGTTGCCCCAAACTCACCCTTTCAGTACGCATATAGTACGTATCGATGGAGTAGGACGAATGGCATCATTTAGCATTAAAAAAAGAACACTAAAAAGCGGTGAATCACGCTTCACAGTGGACATTGTAGTCAAAAAGAATTCGGCGATTATACACAGGGAATCGAAAACATTCAGGAAAAAAGAACTCGCTAGAACCTATGCAAACAAACGGGTTCTTGAGCTAGAAAACCCTGACGAATCTGGACAAAAATCCGTACCGCTATACGTACTTTTGGATAGGTTTATGGAAGAGCCTGATTTATGGGATAAAACAGGACGAACGAAGCAATACGTAATTAAGCTACTACGTGACTGTGACATATCCAAAGTTGAGAGTGACAAACTAAGAACTAGTGACTTAATCCAACACTGTAAAAACCGAAAAGGTGCAGGAGCAGGAGCTGCAACTGTTTATCATGATGTTGCTTACCTACGCTCTGTTATGAAAAAAGCGAAACCTGTTTTCAACATTGCCGCTAACTTCCAGATCTTTGATGAAGCTGTGCCTGTTCTCATTGATATGGGATTAATCGGCAAGAGCCAAAAACGAACTAGGCGCCCGACTTCCGAAGAACTGAAACGCTTAAAGCAAGGACTAGAACAACGCGAGTCTTATCGACCAAACGGAAAGACTCGAATCCCATTCACTGACATTCTTGAATTCAGCATTCTCACTTGTATGCGAATAGGTGAAGTCTGCAAGCTACGTTGGGAAGACCTCAACCAAGAACATAAAACAATACTCGTCAGAGACAGAAAAGACCCAAGGAAGAAAGAAGGTAATCACATGATTGTACCGCTGCTTGGTGAGTCATTTGAGATCGCCCTAAATCAGCCAAACAAAGGCGAACTTATTTTCCCGTACAACTCACGAAGTGTTAGTGCGGGATTCCAAAGAGTCAGAAATGAGTTGGGGATTGAAGACTTGAGGTATCACGACTTGCGCAGAGAGGGTGCTAGTAGATTGTTTGAAAAAGGGTACTCAATAGAAGAAGTTGCTCAAGTCACAGGGCATCGAAACTTAAATATTTTATGGCAAGTATACACGCAGCTGTTTCCGCACAAGCTACACCAAAAAGATAAATAACTGTTTTATCAATAGAAAAAGGCATGACCAAACCTGTATTGTATGTAATTCAAAGCTATTCAATGTTATGATAAAAGCTATATAAAATTTGAGACAACTAGATTAACCACATATGAAAGTTAAATATTATTTTTACTATTTGAAAGACAAGAAGCACGGTAAATACCTTAACTACAATGTAACAAAACACCTTGAAGCTTTCTGTCTATCACATGGAGTTGTTGACTCACCAGTTTTTATCCAAAACTCCGATGTTGACACTGTTTTTCATATGACACTTCCAACTCTGCCAGATCAGTATGCGGCTGTTGATCGACAAAATAGAAAGTCTCAAAACATCAAAGATGCTATAGGAAAGAACAATACTCTTGAAAAAAGAACCTACTTATGTCTTTCGGAAAGTCACCCGTTCTTCTCATTAACATCTAACTTAAGCGGCGCTAATGACGTAGATTTTCAGGGGTATATACAAGCGATACTGAACACAATTGAGTCCGACCGATATGAGTTCATTTATTCTCCTGTTTATCACAGCAGCACTAGAGACAAAATGTGTAATTTCAAAGCAGTCACTAATTTACGCTTTGACTTAGATACAAACTCGAAAGATAGGGGCGTACTGAGCAAGCTCCTGAACAGAGACATACCAAGCGGCTTAGTCGCACAAATTACATTAAAAAGAGAATCGGTAAAGGATGATATTACCGAAGATATAAGTGACATTTTATCTGCAATAGCTGAAGACGTTAATGAAGAAAATTACAAGAACGTGTCACTCAAAGCTCGTAGAGATGAAAACGATAGAGCTCTCAGAAACTTCGTTCTAGACGAAAAAGGTACTTTATACGTTGAAAACATTAATCCCTATAAAAGCGATTCAATTGAATTACAAATGCTAGAAGCCACTTATAAAAACAATGAAGTTATAAATAAAGTGGAGGAGGCCCTAAAAGAAATTTCACATGCCTTTTCTCACGATTCAACTAATGATTTAGTGGCATCCTTGAAAGATAAGGGACAGCCCGAGCACTAAACATTAAGGAGGAAGTTTTGACAATTTTAACTCGAAAAGAGATAAGAAATTCAAAAATATTATTTGTCCTGTTAAGCGCATCTTTTGTTGTAGGAGTGAACCTCATTTACTGCGGATTGAAGGCCTTGTTTACTCACTTTTCATGGCCTTTTATCTCTATTGTTGACTTAAACTCCCTAAGCAACCTAATTGTAATTGCTGCAACGTTTAGCTTTACAATGACTGGTTTCATTGCTGCTATGGGGACGTACTTAAACTCAGGACAACCAAGCTTCGAACTATGGAGAAGTGGAGGTTACTTAAGTGTTTATAAATTTTATTACTTAGCAACTTTGCTTTCCTTAACTGTGACTTTTGCGAGCTGCATTTTTTACTATGTAATGCCATTTAAGCTATTCATCATCAAACAAATGTTGATATTTCTGGCACTTAACTTAATTCAGGTTGCGTACATAACAGCAGTTATCATAAATAATTCACAACATAAATAGCCCTCCTACTGAGGGCTTTTACTTTCAAGTCGCGTCAAACGCTCATCCATCTTTTCCATCATCAAGCGCAGCCACTTAACATCAGTTTTGAGTGTAATGCCTACACCAACCCCGCTAGATAGAGCACTCACAACGGCAACAATTATTGTTTGATACTCGGCCATTTACTTGAACTCATTGCGTAGGGTTTCCCATAGGCCAAATACTATTGGAACACTTGCGCCGATAATGCCACCGAATTGAACACCGTCTGCCGATACGCTAGCGGTGATAAGTTCAGGGTGACCAGCTACCAAAGCAGCTCCCGCGCCAAGTAACGCTAAACCCTTTTTAGTGGATGGTTGGTCAAGGTCGATTCCGATTTTTCCTAGTAAACTTTTCATAGTAATTTTCTCTTCCTTAAATACTTGATGATGTAACTATGAGTAATGGGCCCTATCGAGTTCGATATGAGGACCATCCTTAAAGCTGACCCAATCACCGCCCCATACAATCGGAATACCTAACTCATCCGCTGCCTGTTTGAATGCCCAACTCACTTGTTCGTAATAACTAAAGCCCCACGTCACTTTGCCGTTTTCGTCGTACACCACAAAATCAACCGCGCAGCCTGATTGATGACGGCTTTTTTTGCTGTATCCATCTAATTGGCTTGCGCCTTGTTTGAATAGAGCGTTCTGTTCCTCTGCGGTGCGCTTACCTGACGTAATGCCAAAATCAAACGGGGTTAGCTCAATAGCGCGGCGAACGACTCGCTTTAAATCACCGCGTACACCGACCATGCGCATCTCACTTCTAGCTGATAAAGCAAAGCCACTCACTATTTTGATTATCTTGTCTTTTTTCATTAGGTACCCCCCAAACAGGATCAGGAAAAGCAGTACTAGCAAATACTTAATATTCATTACCACCAAACCCTTGTTAATCAGGCACCGGATAAACGACTTCCTCAGCAATCCACGCCTTTTTGATATGAATAAGCCCAAACAAGTTTTCTAACGTTGCAGGTGCCTCTTCCAAGTAAACCATCACATCATTAGTCATATCTTCCACATCGAAAGAAATTTGAAGTTCTGATTCTGCAATACTGGCTACATCGCCCGCTTGAACATTAAGAACAACATCAGACGAGCCATCGAATACCAATGACGAATCACTCGAAGAGTACACAGCTGGCACACTGCAATACGCGCCTCTATATGATGGGGCGGCTTGAGTCTTAATTCCGATTACGCAAGAAATAGGAGTATCTAACGCGCTCACCTTCGCAGCCGTTGACGCATCAAGATTTATCTTCCCTTTGAGCGTGACCGACATCATTAACGATACAGAATCATAAGGCTCCGCTTTCGTTATCAAATCGACTGCTGACTTTAATTGCATTCTTCGACCCCACTCACCATTAATGCTTTCATTTCGATGATACAGAGCCGCGTTATGACCACGCTTAGGATTGTCATAAAGGTTATTTAAGATGGTCACGAAACCGGACGCACTCCCGCCATCTTGAGCACCTATAGGAATACTGGCCAAAACATTAGCCCCGACTTCCCCAACTGAGCCCGAACTCGAAGAGGCTTGGGGCGGATTTGAAAGTTGAAACATTAGATAAACTCCCCTACTTTGACGCTATCGCCTATAGCACCTTGCAGTGTCACAATGGCATCCGTTTGAATTAATGTATGACCGCCAGCTGTAAGATCAATTAAACCTTGCACCAACACGGGACTGGCATTGTTGGTAGAAGCCTGAATAAAGAGCCCTTTACGTCCAGCTTTCCCATCAATAATTTGCTCATCGCTTGTTAAATCCAACAACCCACTGCCGACCTTTTGTAAGGTGTATAAATCAGCAAGCTTTTCCACCTTGAGGACGTCATTTTGAATGCGTGTTTTTACCTCGGTTTGGACTTCGCCCACCGTTATAGGGGATAGAACTTTATCAACGGTAATTGGCGTTAAAATCTCGCTAATCGCTACCGAGTTACTGATATCAATTTTTTGCGCTTTGGTGATGATTGGAACATCTGCGATTTGATATTCAATCGTCACGGCATCCGCTTTGTGATTAAAAAGTTCAAGCTCGTCAAAACGAGTGATATCAACCGTGTCACCGCGTTCAATCTCTACAGGTCGCAGAAGATCACCGCGCAGCATGACGGTATTACTGGCCTCGCGCATGATGAGATACTTACCAGCCTGACCCGCGTTAAATTTAATTGCTTCACCAGTATTTAAGGTATGCAGTTGCTTCATTGCTTACGCCCCGCGAACATATAAGCCATCGTTAATAACGAGACGAGAATCCCGACAATAAGAGACACATTTTTCAGTAGCTCGTTATTACTTTCGTTCTCACCCGTTTGCTCTCGCGCTTTTGCTGCCCCTGCTATGGCAAGTGCTGCTTTGGTCGTTTCCGTTTGTTGGCCTGCCATGGATTTAATGGAATCTATCGCGTGCTCGCTAAGATTTGCATTTGCATCCAATGCGCTCTCACCAAAACTGAACGCTCCGTCTAACGCTTTCTCACCAAAGCCCAAAGAGGCATCAACGGTGTCTGCTGAAAAATCTAATGCGTCAGTTCCGAATTTAAACGCTTCTTCTGCCGTTCGACCTGCAACCGCCATTGCGCCATGGTCAGTCATGCTTAAATTAATGTCAGAGTTTTCTATCCCTGACAGTGCAAAGCCATTGTTATCGCCACCGATGCCTTGGCTATTGCTTTTGTTTGTGGTTGTGGTGACGGTTTTAGCGTCACTTCTTGAGCTACTTTTCCCGCCCATATCATCAAACCTTATCTGTAATACATGCTCATTCTTGTGAGTTTCAACCTCTCGAACAGGCAATCGTAATTTACGCTGAATATAGCGATGGGCTCCGCGTTTGCTAAAGTGGGCGCGAATGGAGTCAAAGCCGTTCGCTTTACCGTGATTAATTGCACTGAGCGTACCCGCTGCCATATCACCCGCTAACGCAACAACCACCAACTCCTTAGAGCCTGATTGTGATTGCTCACCGCGCAGTAACATGTAGGTATCTTCCACTCGATAAAGGGACTCTCGCCCCTCTTGAACTTCAATTTCTGCTTGTTTGAGGTAATCACCAAGGGCTTTACATAGCCTCGGCTTGGCATTACCCCAAGTTTCAGGAATTAAGTTACTTTCGAGTGAGAACATACAGCGCAATCAGAGCAACAAGCGCAATTCCCCACCACGGTATGCCGTTGTTGCTGCCAAAATTCATTCCGCCAGCAGTAAAGCCACTGTTATTTGTGGTGTTAGACGTGTTACCTGATTTTGCAGGACCCGAAGACCCACCAGTCAAGCCACCGCCACCCGTTAAAGACGTTAATGAACCTAGCATTAGCGAAACACTCCCGATTTGTAGGCAAGGTATAACAGGGCGATCACCGCAGTAGCAGTCAGAGCCTTATTGATACCCTGACTCACACCAAACCCAAGCGCAGACCCAAGACCAAGACCACCTAAACCAATGAAAAGTAATGGCATAACTATTTACCTTTCAGCATGACAACAAGCAGAACCAGCACTAACAGCGCAGCAATACCACCACCGATATAAAGCAGGGTGTTATCTTTCGCTACAAGTGAGCCTTGAGGGGTTGTAACCGCGTTGCCGTTATTATCAACGACGGGTGCGTTAGGTTGCTGAGTCGTGTTTGGGTTAGATGAATTGTCATCATCACCAAACAGCCAATCGGCATTTTCACCCACGCTATCGAGCGCACCGCCCCCAAACTCTAAGAGGTCATCAAAAAAGCTCATATCGGCTCCTTAGCTTCGACCCGCGAGCATTTCAGGGCGAACCACTTTCACCGATTCAACCAAAATAGGGATTGAGCCCGCTACGTCACTCGTTGTTACTGAGAACTTCAAGTTAGAGCTATGCTGCGTTGGAAATAGCTCATCGATAGAGAAGCCACGCACAATAGGATCGAAGTGAAAGTAACCCGCTTGAGGTGTGCGTTCGTTACGCTTGGCGTTCGCTTCATTGATAAACTTGTTGGCTTCGTACTCTTTAACAAAGTCGCGCTCAACTTCGAGTTTAGTGATACCCGTATGCATGAAGTGCGCACGACGTAAACTAATCAACGGGCTTGATACTAGGCTTGTGAATTCATTCACCCCTGCCGCGTTCGCTGGCATGGTTTCACGCTTAACCATTGGCACGATGATTCGTGCAGGTTGTGCATTAGTCACCCACGCATGAACTTGAATCGATAGCGGGTCGCCACTGGCTTTCGCTTTGAACTGGATATCTAAGTGAATGTTGTCACCCGCTTCCGTCACCAGCCCCGTGTAGCGAACACCATTTTTAGTACGTGCGGAAATATCACTAAATGGGATCACGTAGTGGCCTGTTGTATGAGCACGTTGTTTGTAACGCTCAAGCATCAAAATCTCACTGCCCGTTAAGACATAGATTTCTTCTGCATTAAGCGTGATAGACAAACGCTCAATATCTGCAGCTTCGGCATTGGTCTCTAATACCAACTCTTGATAAGTAGGACCAACAGGGATAGGTAAAGTACCTTTTTGCCCCCAAGCAGCACCGACCATGGAATTAAGTTTGATTGGTTTTACTGACATGTTTATATCTCCTTAAAACCAGCCACGCTTGCCGTTAATGAGTTCTTTGACTGCTTCTAGCGTTGATACGTTATTGATGATGGCAATCACCAGTAAGGTCAGTACTACAGCAATCAACATGTTTTTATGTTGAGCTTTCATGAGTTCCCCTGTCTCTCGACGTTGGATTGTGAATAATCAAATTGAGCGTTTATCAAATAGGAGTGAGGTTAAAAAAGGAAGGGAAAGTAACCTATAGGTTGAACGGGTAACCTATAGGTTAAAAAGGTCGATTAACGGTAGTTTAAATTAAGCTTAGAGCCGGACTGACAGTTAAACGCTTTGTGCTCGATATTGCCGATACCATCACCAATCAATAAATATTCGGCTATCGGTTTACCTATGCGTTCTTTATTGACCTTGGCAGACTTTAGCCCCGCCACGATATTCACATCCAACCCACGCTTATCCGCTATCCAGTGCGCATCACTCATTGAGTTAACCGCGCCCACCCACCAAACACTTGATTGTTCGGTCACGGTTTTAGGCACCTCTTGACCACGTTGAAACACCGTATGAACAACAAGACCGTATTGACGACCTCCACGCAAAAGCTCCCCCGCACGACCTCGAAGCTTGCCCGAGGTTTCAACACATGACGCCAATTCTTCGATAACGGTATAGAGCTGGCTAGCCCGACCGTTACCCACTGACCACACCACCGACGCAAAGAACTCTAATTCGTCGCCCGTTGCTCCGTTTGCTGGGATGTAGGCCAGCTTAAACGAGCCACCGCGACGACGCGCCATAATGAGCGTTTTGACAAAGGTTAAACGTGATGAAGTACCGTGACACATTTGACCTTGGAACTTACTCCCTGCGTAGTTGGTGTAGGGGTCAAAAAAGACCGCTTGAGCCGTTTTAGGGACTAGCCCTAAATGCTTAACGGCTGAGGTTTTACCCCCTCCGGTTCCTGCCACATAAATGGTGTGCTCGGCATCATGTGACGGGTTCGAGTTAACGGGGTTCGGTAGGGCTAGGGGCTTCGGTTTTTTCACCGTCCACCTCCTTTGATTGTTGCAGCATGACCAATTGCTTTTTAGAGGCATAAATCAAACCAAGAACCGCAAGCAATAGGGTTGCCTCTTCGATGTAGTCACCAAACACGCCCATAAGCGAACTACCGTGTTTTGCAAAGACAGGCTCAGCAGCATCCATCACCGCTTGCTTACCTTTACCGTCAAACTCAAATTCAACCCCTGAAATGATGGAGGTCGCTTGCTCGGTTAAGGCAAACAAAATATTCAGTAAGCCCGCCATAGCTTCCGTTTTATCTTCGGTTACCGGTTCGGTTGGCTCGGTTAAGCCAACTAAATCGCTCTCGGTTTTCTCTTGTTCTTCAAGCTGGTGAATAACGGAGCCAAAATCCCCCCAATCATCCAGTTCAACTTGTTCACCTGGTAAGGTTTCGTTAGCTTGCTCCATGTTCACCCCCTTGCGGTTGTTCAGCTTGGGCTTTCGGTAGCAATTGAGACACCGCCCAAATGATAAAGATAACCGACGCTAACCCCGTGATTACTCGTTTAAAGGTGAATTTATTTGGGGTCTTTTCTGTTTTTTTATCATCGACTGTTTCGGTTATCTCTCGGTTGGAAACCGCGTCTTTACTGGCTTCATCCACTTGCACCAATTCGGTTAGCTCAATTGCATCGATAGGGTTAGGCTCGGTTATTAAATCCGACTCAATAACCGAACCTTTTTCGGTTGAGTTCGGTTTAAGTTCGGTTAACTCAGCAACGGAATGTGCTTTGATGAACTCCGTGACCTTTTTACTGTTCGAACTGTTACCGCACTCAGGGCAACGGTAATACATCAGTCCAATGTTACGGCTATTTTTTGGTGGCTCACCAGAGGCGATCAATTGCCCCTCACCCACTTGGTGAGTGGTGGCGGTAGACTGGCAAACAGGACAGGCGATATACCCACGAACAGGGTTTTCATATTTAGCCATGGTTCACCTCGACGCTTTCCACATCACCAAGTTGCTCTTGGTTGGCCACGACGACAGCGCGGTATTTATTGCGCGCCACCCCATTGAGCTTTTCGAGTTGCTCTAATTGCTCAAATAGATTGACGGGAAGCCCTAACGCCTCCAGTGATAAGTTGCCACCCATCAACATTCCCATGGCTTTTTTCATGAGCTTGCTAGTATCCATTTCTTTAAAGCGGTCAATTTCCACTTTCATGTTGGCGGTCAGTTTGTCGGCCGCGTCCAAAGCGGCTAAATCTCGCTGGCACTCTTCAAGCGATAGTATTTTCATTTCAATCCTCTGTCTCACGACGTTGTTTAGTGTTTAGCCCCTGATTCACATCGTTGGCAATGGTTTAATACACAATCAGGCGATTGTTTCTAAAGCTGATATTCGTGTATTTATCGATTTGGACTTTTGCTCCCCGCATTAACGGTGAGATTAAGCATTGGACTCCCTCCACGCTCCATCCGGTCACGCGTTGAAGATGTTCAACTAAGGGAGAGTTACAGTTATTTTCAGTGCTCCAAGGTGAGACGCTCCGCGCCTCTTGAAGACGCTTCACGTCTTTTTTCTTAACAAGCGAATAGCACTCGCTAGATGTTTCGATAAGACGACCGAGCCAAAAAAAGCCGATCACCTTTTTGGTTGCTTCACCGTATTGATTTTGTTTTGTTTGGTAGGCCACTTTTGCACTATCAGCCAATTGGCAGAACAGCGACCACTTCGAAGAATCTGCCGCTTGGCGCAGCTCTTCGAGCTTTGGGTCTATCATGGTCTGTTCCGGTTTTGCCCTGCGTAGATTTCGCCAAAGGGAAACAGGCTTACCACCAAATTGCTGAAACTGACGAATTCGGTGAGTGGAAGCCCAAGCACGTGCACGATAGGCAGATTCTTCACCCTCGTTTTCTGGCATGTGCTTACCGTTAATGTTCTTCGATACATATTTGGCAATGTAGGCAGTCGCCCCGCCCTTTTTCGGATCAGCTTCTTTCACATCAAAACGAGGCGAAATATCAGAACCTAGTTCGTGCTTATCCTCAGAGATAGCGCACACCTTTAAGGTTTCAATAATGAAGTCTTTGTCGTCAGGCGAACAAAACAAAAAGTAGTGAGCATGACTGGTCGCGTCTTTGTGTGGTTCAGCCACTCGAAAACCAAAATAATGAATCTCTTCTTTCGCTAGCAGTGCTCGGCCTAACGCCCATTGCTGCATGAGAACTTGGTGGCCGTCTTTGATACTCGCACCATTCCACTTTTTAGAGACTCGGTGGTATTTACTCGGCAACGTCCAAGTAATAAAAAGCGCGGTATAACCTAAGTCTTGAGCCAACTCTTCAAACCCGCGAGAACGCACCATCATTTCAATACGACGGTTTTCTGGATTCGCAGTCGTTCGCTTGACCACATCCTCAAGATTGAAAGAATCACCCGTCTCGTTATTCATCACGGCCATAGTTTCAAGGAATGCTTTAGCGTCACGCTGTTTCTGTTTCCAATTGGCAAATGACAACGCACTGATCACCGGTGACTGATGTTTTCCCTCACCAACTCGCTCAAGCGTGATTTGTGAATACTCAATGTATTGTGCTCGGAGGTGTAACAAGCGTCCCTCAATCCAAGATTCAGATTGCATCTTGAGTACGGCTACCTGTAGGTCTTGTTCTAACTCTTCCGGTTTCTTATCGCGTTTTTTAAGGTTCACTTGTGGCGCGTTAACATGAATCGTTTTTAATTCAGCTTCCTGCAATTGGTAAACATGCTCTATCGCATCTAAAAAGCTTTTGAATACTTCGGGTTGGCTTTCTTCGGTAAGCAATAACGCGCACTTATCAGCGAACGTTTTTGCTAGTTCATTAACGGCATCATCACGCATCAAAATATCGTGGCTTAACAGTTGAGTTCGAGTCTTGGCGCGACTATCAACAAACGGGAATTTGTCTTCAATGAAGTGCGCTCTTTTCAGCCCAAACTTAACGGCATCTTCTGCCGCGAGTATCAAATTTTCTTTGGTAGGGTTTTGGCGTTGTTTACGCTTGGCTATTTTGCGCTTCACATCGTTACGCACGATTTTAGGCAAGCGAGGAAAGAAGCGTTTAGTGAACGCAGAGTAACGAGTGAGTTCCCCTGCGTCACTTTTAGCTTCCATGTTAGCAAGTGCGGCTATCATCGCTTGTTCGTTCATTACAGCCCCGTACACGAATGATTTGTGCAAACGTAATTCATGGGTCTAGCTTTGCGCTTTGAACGCTTCGATAAACCATGTTTTTCACGTAACTGCTCTATCAAATGAATAGAGCGTTCGCGTAGTTCCGGTTTTGGGTCAACCATGCCAAGCATATCGGGACAAGGTAAGTGGATCGGGTCAGATACCTGCATGTCTATTCCTCCAAGCTTTCCAATAAAATGGTGGCTTCTAGGAACTGGTTATAAATCGGGTATAAAAATTCAAACTCAGGTGAAGACTCGCTTAAACAAGACAAGCGACCTTTAATTATCATGAAAAGCTCTCTGGCTTCACTCGAATGAGAAAGGTCTACGCTAACGTTGTGAATTGGAGTCGCTACATTATCCATGCTCAACCCTCCTACCCGTTTACCGATAGCCAATCACACTTTGCCACTGAATGACGTTCATCAATGTAAGCAGCTAGGTCTTCTATCTTGATTAACGACGGGCTGCGCTCAGAATCACGCAACTTGAAGGTAGGAACGGGAAAGTCACAAGCTTTCGCTCTTTGCTCTGCCGTCTTAGGGGTGATACCAAAAAACTCTTGGCTGACTTGTTTAAGTTCTACAGTAGGGCTTTCAAATCTAGCGAGTAATGCGAAGTTTGTGTTCATAAATCACCTATGCAATTATGGTGAGTTAACTAAGAGCAACTATAATTAACTCAAGAATGTCTCAATGTCGTCATGAGACATTATTGGATCATAATTCATACATTGCAACACCTTTGAGCACACTGGAGCATTCAATGAGCATCGTGGACGAACAAATATCTGAACTTAAAAAATTAACCAAAACCTCAAAAAATACTGATTTATCAAAAGCTTTGGGGGTTTCAGCATCAACCATTCAAACGTGGAGAATGCGTGGGAAAATTCCTGAAGATATTTTTCTAAAAGCGAACGAGATCGCAAAAAGTGGCTCATTGACTCCAAAAGGCTATTTGGAATTGAAATTCTTCGATATTGAGGTAAGTGCTGGGCATGGGGCGCTTGTTGAAAAAGAAGAAGAATCTAGCGCTATGGTTTTTAGTGAGCGATTCATTAGGCAAGAGCTTGGCTTTAACCCAAACAACGTTTTCTTAATGCCTGTCCGTGGTGACAGCATGATCCCAACTCTCAAAAATCAGAGCATCGTAATGGTGAACCGCGTTGATGGTTTTTCTACTGATGGGATTTACGTATTCAGATATGACAATCGACTGATGGTGAAGAGACTTCAATTTCTACCAAACGGAATCAAGGTAGTCAGTGACAATAGTGCTTATGAAGCATGGGAACTTGGAAAAGAAGAGATTAAAGGCAACGACTTCGAGATCATCGGTGAGGTGGTTTGGTCAGGGCAGAGAATGTAAATATGCTTGGAAAAATAGATTTTGATATCGTTCGTAGTAGCTTTTTGCACGTCATAATGATCATTATTTTAGTGATTATAGGCGGCGCTTTCTGGTTAGCTACCGAGGATAAAAAGCAACATGAAGAGTATGTGGCTATGACTCGAACCGAGTTAGCTAAAATCCGCACCCAAATTCAAGAGCTAAAATACCCCAATGCAACATATCCGGATGAGCTAACAAAAATGGCACAAAAGGAAATCACTTATGAGCGGTTTCTTGCGAAACGGCTAAAAGAATACGAGGACAAATCAGCCTTAGTAGATGATACGTTCAAGGTATTAGTTGGTTGTATTTCCATTGCTGCATACTTGCTCGCATCAATAAACTATCAAATGAAATACAACAGTCTGCTCGCATTCATCATAACCCCAACAAAAAGCCCTAATAAGAATCGTCAAAGGCTTGTCATTACCAACCAAAAAGACCGAACAGAGACAATTTTAGGTGTGTATTTATTGGGTCCCAATCAAGAAAGAATAGAGTTACTTGATTACACCTGCGAACCCAAAAGCCTCTCTTCATTTGGTCATGTTGTAATCTTTTTTGAAAGTAATGAAGAGCTTAGTGATTCTAATTTATGTAAACACTACAAGCTTGTCGTGTGCTTAGGAAATGGAAAGATGGTAAAAGTTAAGCCACTGAACAAATGGAAGAACGCCCACAAGAAACTATTTTTAGCTTCAGAGGCAAACTAAATTAAATATTAGTACGGATTTAGTACGGATGACTTGCTTTTAGGAGTTGGTATTGCTTAAAAGTGAGTCCAATCGAGCATAGGTGCAACCGAGAAGCGAGAAGATGGGTATTTCATTGGTAAGCCTTATATTATCAATGCCTTACCCATACCGATATTCCGGCTTATTTGTGGGTATTCTGGCTAATTCTGTCATATTTCGACATTCATTTGCCCCCTCAGGGGCAAAATTAGGGGGCAAAATCCCCCCTGAAAAATGGGCGAGGATTATACAAGGAAATGTCTTTCACACCAACCTTCAGAGAATATTCCACAATCAGAAAATTTATTTCAACTTTTTATTATTGGTTGGATTGTTTGTGTCGAATGTTCTTACCTCACAGCATGAGTTTACAACTCATGCGTAATTTTGGTAGCGCTGAAGGTACATCAATAATGGCATCAATTGAAATCACTCAAGTTAAGAACAAGAAAGGTATCCGTTTTAAGGCTCGTGTAAAAAACACGAAGAAAGGTGTAGTTGAAAAGAGTGAGGGTCGTACTTTTGATACTCGACCACAAGCCGCTAGCTGGGCGAAGAAAAAAAAGGCTGAGTTTGAATACCTGCAAGACAACCCACAAAGTATGGAACAAGAGCAACAAAAACTTGAACATGCCACCATCTCGACTCTTATCTATGAGTACCTCGACGATCCCGACAACCTAAGGAAATATGAAGGCAGTGACAAATACTACGTTCTGCAACGACTAGCTATTTCTGACTTAGGAACGATTTTCGCACATGAGATCACAGCTAAGGATCTTGAACGACACTGTAAGCAACGAATCAACTCTCCTACCTCACCCAGCCCATCAACGGTAATGACTGATGTGATTTACTTAAAAACAGTTATGGATATCGCTGAGGAAGAGTTCAGCATAAAGGCTAATACTGACTACCATGACAAAGCGTATAAGAAGCTAGTAGACAAAGGTTTAATCGCTAGAAGTAAAGGGCGCACCCGTCGACCTACTAGTATGGAGCTTGATCGGATTATGGAGGAGCTGAAGAAAAGGGAAGTGCATCGTGCGGCACACATCCCCTACAGTTCAATTGTTCCATTTTCTATCCTTTCCTGCCTACGCATTGGGGAGCTGTGCGATGTAAAACTCTCTGACTACGATGCTGACAAAAAGACACTGTTAGTTCGGGATAGAAAACACCCTACAAAAAAACTAGGAAATGATATGGCTCTCCCGCTTTGTAATGAGATGGTAAAGATCATCGAATCTCAGCCAAAAAGTGATGATGGAAGAATCTTTCCTTACAACTCAAGATCTGTAACGGCTGGGTGGCAGCGAGTAAGAAACAAGTTAGGGATAACAGATCTATGCTACCGTGACCTTAGAGCTGAAGGTGCATCTCGTTTACTTGAAAAAGGGTTGGATATAGCTATTGTCGCAAAAATCACGGGACACAAAGACTTCCGAATCCTTCAAGAACACTACAACCGAATCCAAGCCTCAGATATTAGTAAGATGCTAAATGAAATAAGATAATCTTAGCATTCAAAGTAAAGCGAGCTAGATAGCTCGCTTTTTTTATAAGAAAAATTTGCAACGCTCATTCAAAAGATCTAATCAATAGAGACTGCACATTAAGAGTGCGGAAAAAAACTAAAATTAGAACTATGAAGCAAGGCGTAAATTTAAATGAAAAAGTTACAAATTCAGAACAACAAAACACATTGGAGCAGTACGGAGACTTTATGTTTTCCCGCGGTTCCACAGGTTATGACTACCAAGCACAATGGTTGATCAAGGACTACTTCCCTACTTTATCCTTTGGTGTAATTTACGGTGCAAGTGGCACATTAAAATCTTTTCAAGCCATTGATATTGCTTGTTCTATTGCAACAGAAAAAACATGGTGTGATAGAAATGTAGAGCAAGGTGCTGTGGTGTATGTCGCAGCCGAAGGGCAAATTGGTATATCCAAGAGAATTAAAGCATGGGAACTAACGAACGGCCTGAAGGCTGACAAGGTTTTTGTATTAGGTAATAGCTTGTTGCTAGCGGAAGAAACAACACAAGAGCAAATGATTACTGCTATACAACAGCTTGAAGAGCGTGAAAACGTCAAAGTGCAATTAATTATCCTAGATACGCTAGCGCGCTGCTTTAGCGGTGATGAAAATTCATCTCGTGATATGGGTGCTTTCATCTCAGGCTGCGACAAAGTAAAAGCAGCTACCAGCACAAGCATCATGTGCGTACACCATACGGGAAAGGACGCAAGTAAAGGAGCAAGGGGTAGTAGTGTGCTGCGAGCAGCTTGTGACTATGAGTTCCACGTCAAACGCAGTGGACAATCTAAGTTGCTTACTTTCAGTAATACTAAACAAAAAGATGGAACTGAAATGCCATGTATGGAGTTTGAAATGGAAACTGTGGACTTAGGTATTGTTTGCGACAGCCACAGACCCATAACCTCATTGGCAAGAACAAAAAAAGCTGTAACAAAAACAATCAAAGTGAAACCTAAGAAAGACCCTATTTTAGAAATACTGAATAGAGACTTCGCAGGTAAAGCCACAAGGGAGCAGTTACGCTCCATGCTGTATCCAACGGGTAAGATGACAGATGCCCAGAGAAAAAGCTTTAGTCGTTCAATTAAAACGCTTATTGAAAACAGACTCGTCTCCTTGGAGCAGTCTTCAGCCAAAGCTTCAAATACTGACGTGATAACCGTCGTGCATTAAACCTGTGACATGTGACACACCGTATAGGTGTGTCACTTTGTCACAGTGAATGCACTATTCAAACCTTCAATCGCTTTTCGCCTGAAATGGCACATTTTAGGTGGGAAGTGATTCCCACTCCATGCACTATGCGAGCCGCAAATACCCTATCCCTTATACCCACTCAACATATCAAAGATAACCCGTGCAAACTGCTGAGTTTTTGTAGGGTCAGAAAGCAACTGCATCATCTGCTCTTGGTGAGCCTCATTACTTCCAAGAATCGCATCATCAATCGCTTGAGGGAAATCACCTAGCATCGCCTGTTCACGCGTGTTATTGGCAATTTGACTCATTACCGCTTCGTTCTCTGTGAGCTTGTCTCTAACAGTAAAGGCATAGTTGATCATGTCTTTGTCTGACAGGTTATCGGTGATGAAGACTTCATTGAGCTTATCGAGGATATGAGAAAGGAACTCTTCCTTCTTATCTTTTGCCTTAGCAGTACCGATATCGGTACTTGGCTCTAGTTGGTAGTCAGGAGCGTCTTCTTTAAGCTGTATATCTTGTTGACGGATCTTCGATAGACGGTAGTGACTCATTACCACGTTATCTAAATCTAACTCATCTTCCTCAATCACCTTCTCACGCAACAACGGACGCAAGTGACGAGCATATAGGCTTAGCTTTTCTAACTCTTTGTCATCGTAATCGACAAGCTGAGACATAAACTCATAGAAGCGTGTGAAACTGCCGAGATCCTTCTTGAATATCTCAAGACGGTCTTTCTCTTGCTTGCAGTCTTTAAAACTATTCTCTGCATTGGCAATAAGAACAGCGTCACCTGTTTTCTTTGTACGCTCAAACATTTCTTTGGCTTTAATATAAGCCTCTACTGCAGAGGTATAACGCTTTTGCCAACGCTCTTTGGCTGGATGGCAGATGTTACTAATCGCGGCATTAGATTTGTTCTTGGTAAAGAAGGCTTCACAGAACTGCTCTACTTCGGACCATAAGAAAATGCCACTGGTGCGCAGCTTCTCATACAGATCAAACACCATATTAGGATCGGTGACGTCCGCCAATTCTGCGGTTTGGTAATAGGGCTGGAAGGAACCTAAAATCTCGTCTGGTTCATTATAAAAGTCTAATACGAATGTGCCTGTTTCTGCCTTGCCCGGATAAGTACGGTTAAGGCGAGAAAGAGTTTGAACACACTCTACGCCACCTAGCTTCTTATCAACGTACATAGCGCATAACTTCGGTTGGTCAAAGCCTGTTTGGAACTTATTCGCCACAAGCATTACCTGATAGTCGTCACTATCAAAGGCTTTACGCATATCTCGACCTTTTAAGTCTGGGTTCATGTTCTTTTCAGTGAACTTCTGATCGATAAAAGCAAAACTATCAGGATCATTGGCATTGAATTCGACTTCTCCAGAAAAGGCAACCATTGCGCGAATCGCATCATAGCCCATCTTCTTCTCGGCAAGCGCATCCGCCACATACTTGTCAAAAGCTAGTTTGTAACGCACTGCCTCTTTGCGAGAGCTAGTAACCACCATAGCTTTAGCCTGACCACCTAATAAGCCCATAACGTTATCTTTAAAGTGCTCAACAATCACTTTGACCTTTTGTGAGATATTGTGATCGTGTAGGCGCACCCACTGATTTAACTTCACCTTAGCTTTCTTGCTATCGACTTCTTTATCAGCGGCATCCACCTTCTGCGCTAATTGATACATCACCTTGTAGTTGGTGTAGTTCTTTAACACATCCAGAATAAAGCCTTCTTCAATGGCTTGGCGCATCGAATACACATGATACGCTTCTGGCTTATTCTGCTTAGACGGCGTAAGCTCAGGCTTAGGTAAACGCCCAAATAGCTCCATTGTCTTTGGCTTAGGGGTTGCCGTGAATGCGTAGTAGTTAAGGTTGGCGCTGCCTTGACGTGCTGCAATGGTCGCATCCAAAATATCTTCCGAAGACAACTCAACGTCATCATCGGCTTCTTCGGTCATCAATACTTCTTTTAACTGACGAGCAGTAGAACCACTTTGTGATGAGTGCGCTTCATCCGCGATTACAGCATAGCTACGCTCTTTCAGGCTGGTACTGTTTTCTATCGCACGTAAAACAAACGGGAAGGTTTGAATGGTCACAATGATGATAGGTTGCGAGTTCTCCAACGCTGAAGCCAGCTTCTCAGACTTAGAACCATCGCCCTCTTTGTTATTGATACGCCCTACCACACCATCGGCATGTTCAAATTGGTAGATGGTATCTTGCAGTTGGTCATCAAGCACGGTTCGGTCGGTGACGACAATGACAGAATGGAATTGCTTGTTGCCTTCAGAGTCATAAAGCGTAGAAAGCTGGTGTGCTGTCCATGCAATAGAGTTCGACTTACCAGAACCCGCACTATGCTGCACAAGATATTTGTTACCCGTCCCTTCTTCGATGGCGGCGTCAATCAGCTTAGTCACGACATCCCATTGGTGGTAACGAGGGAAGATCAGCGTTTCTTTCTTAGATTTACGTCCCTCCCAATCTTCCTTCTCTTCAATTTGAAGGTGAACAAAGCGCCCGATAATATTTAGTAGGTTGTCAGGGACTAATACCTCATTCCAAAGATAATCTGTAGCATAAAGGCTTTTGTCTTTAGGTACATCGTTACCCGCACCGCCTTCTTTAGTCCCTTTATTGAAAGGAAGGAAGAAGGTGTCATCACCTGCCAGTTTGGTTGCCATATGCACTTCATATTGACTCACAGCGAAATGCACCAAAGCACCACGTTTAAAGGTCAATAGTGGCTCTGGTTTCTTAGTTGCAGGGTCTTTGGGTAGACGGGTGCGCTTGTACTGCTTAATTGCATTCTCTACCGCTTGTTTGAATTCGGATTTCAGCTCAAGCGTTGAGACTGGTAAGCCGTTGACGAACAGAACCAGATCAATACGCCATGCTTTAGCCTTTTTACCCGTCGCTTCTAGGTGCTCTTTGGTGGCATAAGGGCTGTAAACCAGCTCAGGAACGATGCGGCAGATGTTCTTCTCATAACGCGCTAAGGTTTCAGGGTTTAGGTTATGCTCAGGTTTAAACTGGCATAGCGAAAAACGCGCATTACGAATCTTCAAGCCATGACGCAGAACACCCAAAGTACCAAAACTACGTGAGGCTTGATTGGTAGCATTCACATCGGCTTTTTTTAGTTGAGCAACCAGTGCTTCAATAAAGTGACGGTCAGATTCATTAGGGTAAACCTTGCAAAACTTCTCCCACTCTTTGGGTTGGGTCGCTTTTACGAAGTTCAGCACATCTTGTTCATAGAGTGCCGACTCTCGGTTATAGCCTTCAGGTTTACCTTCCACCCAACCATTCGCCACCATTTGGCGAATGATGTCATCTTGGAAGATACGTTCTTGAGTTGAATCGGTACTCATGAGCCAGCCTCCTGCTGTTGAACTTCTTGGTTCACTGGAGCTTGCCAATTGCGCACGTCAATCTTTCCTGTAACGGCGGCTGAAATTAAAGCGGTGCGGCGCTCTTGCATCAAAGCAATGGCTTCTCTGGATTTTTGCACTAACGTGTTGAAGTTAGATACTTCACCTTTCAAGGCTTCCAATATCTCCTCTTGCTCCTTAATTGGAGGGAGAGGAAATTTCATAGGCTCAATATGCTTATTGTTTATCTGTGGAACAGTAGACACATCAGCAATGTCACCAAGCCCACGAAGCTTCAGCATATATGCAACATATTCAGGCATGACTTTTTCATTTAACTCCCAGCCCATTAAATTGGGATCAATAAAGGAATTTTCCCTAACGAAATTAACTTTATTTGTGAATATTGCAGCCCCCCTTTTAGGGAACACAATATAGTTAGACTTTGCTTTACTGGTGGTTACTTTCGAGCTATCAACAAAAAAGCTCTTTTCAGCTAAATCAAAGGTGTCCAAAGACAAAGTTGATACTTTGATAAATGGAATGTCACCGTCGTCACCAATCAAGGTATCAGCAATAGTTTCAGAACCAAATAACCGTCCAAGATAGCCGCATTTAACTACTATCCACTGCTCAGGCACTTCCCCCAACCATTCCACACCGGAATCTTTCATCGGTGCATCTGGGTTTAGCCCTTTAGTCACCGCATGGCTGATAACCGCTTGGCGTTTTTCTTTTAGCAGCTTGATAAGTTGCTGCTGCTTGTCGATCAAGGTGTCGATTTTGGCGGTTTCGTGATCGAGGAAGTTGGCGATTTGAAGACGTTCATCCTTGGGTGGCAATGGAATTTCAAAGCTGTTTAGATTAGCCGTCGTTAACTGATTGATCGTAGCAGTCAAAAATGACCCCGATTGATACTCAAACAAAGCTGAATTAAACACTTTCGAAAGGTAATCATTGTAAGGACTACGAAACACAGACATAAAAGCCCCAAAAGTCATACCCAATCCCTGTTTATCAATTTGGGCATTCTTTCCGATCAATGCTCGACTACCATTCCGAGCACATATCAATATGTCACCAAGCTGAGTCTTTAGCTTTTCTGGGATTTTCTTATTCACATATACGTTGTCTTCAAATGCCAGTTGCTTATTTTGGACATTTGAAGATCGTAGAACCAATGTTCCTTCATCTGAGTTATCAACAGCATCATCTGGTGAATAAGTTAATCCAATTATCGCTTCACCAAGATATTTCAAACGCTTTACTTCCCAGTGAGCGGGGATTTCATGTAACCAACCCAAGTGGGTTGGTTTGTATTCAGAATAAGCAGGATAGTTACTCATGACGAATGTACCTCTTTCAGCAAATTCATAATATCGCTACTCACTACGTCTAAATCGGCATCAATTACTTCCAAATCACGTGGCGGCTGGTAAACATAGAAATGACGGTTAAACGGAATCTCATAACCTACAACACCAATCTCTTTGTCTTTTTCATCGCGCTTGTCTGCGTTAATCCACGCATCAGCAACGTGTGGCTGCACTTCGCGCTTGAAGTAGCTTTCAATCAGAGTTGATGTGCTAACGCTTGGGTCAAGTGGCACGTTCTCATTATCACGTAGATCGCCATCTTGTTGGAACTCAACAACCTTACCTACTAGACCTTTAACATCGCCAATGTATTCAAAAGCACCATACAATGGTTGTGATTCTTCTTTTAATATTTTCTTGACCACTCGTTCGGCATCTTGATTTTTCCACGTTACCGCATCTATAAACTGCTTTTTCTCTTTAGTATCTAGTTTAATACCAGTGTTTTTAAACGCACCTTTCAAGGTCAATTCAAACTGATTGAAATCATCAGACTGTTGCGCTTTGCCACCAAGCCCTTTTTCATTATGAGAAATACCGATTTCAGCTTGTAGCTGCTGAGCTTTCTCAAGTAATGACTTTTGGAATAACCATACTTTGCTACCCAAGACATCTTTGATTTGCTTCTCTTTTAGTTCTGGGAAATCTGCTTTGATTAATGCACGAACCTCTGTTTCAACATGACCTAACAGACCATATGTTTCGTTTGTCCACTCGGAGCCAAACTTCTCATAGATCTCAGGCATAACTGCGTTGAATGGCTTGGGAGCAAAACGGAGCGTATTGATTCGCTCATCCGTTAGCTGTGTAGATAAACGTAATGGACGTTCGATTGTTAAGCGGCGGTAACCAAACTCGTGGGTACTGAAGATCTTACTGGCGAAGGTTTTAGGCGCTTCCGTTTTTGGTGTCGCTGACTGACGGCCACGGTTTGACTTTTGCTCTGCTGGCTTATCAAGCTCGCGAGCATCAACCACTTCAAAATCCCCAAAGCTGCGAGTAATGGTTTTAATGTCGTCTTCACTCATCACGTTACGCTTCGATCCTAGCGATTTTCGCATCTTGCCACACAGGTTAGAGCCATCAATTAATTGCACTTTGCCTTTGCGTTCTGAGCCTTTCTTATTGCTTAGCACCCATACGTAAGTTGCAATGCCCGTGTTATAGAACATGTCGGTAGGCAGCGCGACGATGGCTTCAAGTAAGTCAGCTTCAAGGATGTAACGACGAATTTCACTTTCGCCACTACCAGCACCACCAGTAAACAGTGGTGAACCATTAAGAATGATGCCGATACGCCCACCATCCGTAACGCTGCCGTCAACAGCATGAGTGTCACGCATTTTGCTGATCAAGTGCATCAAGAACAGTAGAGAACCATCAGATACACGAGGCAAACCTGCGCCAAAACGACCATCGAAACCTTTTAGGGTATGTTCGTCTTTGATCTCACCTTCAATCTTCTTCCAGTCAACACCAAACGGAGGGTTAGATAGCATGTAATCAAACTGGTCGGCTGGCAGTTGGTCATTAGAAAGGGTGTTACCTAGTTTGATACGGCTAACATCCTGCCCCTTAATCAACATATCCGCTTTACAGATAGCGTATGACTCTGGGTTTAACTCCTGACCAAACGCACGCATCACGGCTTTAGGGTTCAGCTCATGGACATATTCCATACCTGAAGATAAGAAGCCGCCCGTACCTGCTGTAGGGTCGTAAATGGTGCGAATAATGCCTTCTTTAGTCAGAGCATCATCATCTTCCATAAACACGAGAGATGTGGTTAAGCGAACAATATCACGAGGGGTGAAGTGCTCACCTGCCGTTTCATTAGAGCTTTCAGCAAAGCGGCGAATCAACTCTTCAAATACCAAACCCATATCGTGGTTAGAAATGGCTTTAGGACTTAGGTCAGTAGTGGCAAACTTCTTCACTACCTTATAAAGCAGATTGGCATCATCCAGCAGACCAACAAACTCATCAAACTTAAAATGCTCAAAGATTTCACGGGCATCAGCAGAGAAACATTGAATGTAGTTCTCTAGGTTAGCTTTAATGTCGCTCTGCCCCATCTTGCCAAGGTTCATTGGAGAGGTATTGAAGAATGACAGTCCCTTTTTGTCAGTTGCAGTTTGCGTCGCTCGTAATAGCAACTTTTCTCGCTGATTTTCATCCAAAGCTGGTTTTTCTGAGTCAACTAACTTCTGACTCATTGCATCAACTAAAGGAACTTGAGCGATTACTGCATCTTTTGTTTCTTCTAATACACACTCAAGGCGACGAAGAAGGGTAAACGGCAGGATCACACGACCGTATTGGGATTGTTTAAAGTCACCGCGAAGCAGGTCAGCTACCGACCAGATGAAGGCTGCGGTTTGAGAGAAATTTGTGTTAGTCATGAAAAGAAAAACCCTGAGTATAGCAATATGCATAATTCAGGGGATTATATCTAAATAACAACTAACTGTCTGATAGGTTGAACACTATTTCATATAAAGCGAAGTAGAGGATTGCGATATCTTACTATCGCTTGAGGAGAAGCCTGTACTTACAGGAGCAATCACCATTAACCTCCTGACAAGGTCTTTAATTATTGCTGCCGACTTATCTCCAACCTCTGAGTTGTAATCGTCTGAATCGGTATTACTGACGACCTCTAAAACGATCTGATCTAGCAGACATAGAGCTTGCAGGTTGACATCAAGAACGCTGACTAGCCACAGGTAGCGTTCAGACTTTAATTCAATATCCTCTACGGTAATAAACCCTGATTTTTTACAATGATTAATCACCTTAGTTTCAATGGCTTTATTGATTAGTTCATCAGTGGATATTGCAGGAATTAGGCACTTTTCTAAATGAGATAACTCATTTTCGACGTTTTTCATAAAGTATCTTTTGTATTGAGCGTAATAACTCTGAATACAAATAGCAAATACCTTGGGGGCGTTGAGAGGGGGTATCCCAATCTCACCAGTGACAACCAACAAATGCGTAGCATATGGGGTTGTACTATCTGGAATACCGGACTCAGTATGATGTTGGTGATTCGTTGTTTGCAATCTGTCTATAAGAATTAATACACTTATAGAAAACTATGATCAAAAACTGGGTTGTTACAACGGAGTCTATCAAGAATCAAAGTGATGGTGTTATGGCTAGAGAGCGATATTTACTTGCCCAAAAACACCCAAATCACCGTAATACAGAATCAATCATCTCACTCATAGGTGATGCAAAAACATCACAGAGAATAGCTCTAGCTGGAGAACAATTTAGAGTGCGGCAACATCTAAATCGTAAGGGAGGTAGACCCCTTTCCAGCTATGCTATGGAATACTGTTTGACACTGCCAAAGGGCTATCGACCAACAGAAAGGCAGTGGAAGTTAATCTTGAGCGACTGCTGCAGCACTCTTGCTCAGTTATGCGAGTTACAGCCACAAGAAATAAAACAATTAAAATCACAAATCAGAGCTGTACTGCACAGACAAAAACAAGACACTAAGCATGGGGCTGGCGATCATGTACACCTTTTGATCGGTAAAATAGTTGGAAAAAGGGTGCTAAAAGCACTCCAACAAAAAAAAGGCACTAAGATGCTCAAAACAGCTTTTAATGCAGCTGTATTAAAACACGTTGGCATAGATCATAAAAAGTACACCCCCTACGAAATGGGGCGAAGTAAACGCCTAGAAACATGGCGGTATCAACAACAAAAAGCTGAAGAATCTCTTCACGTTGAAAAAATAGTTCTACGAATGCAAAATCAGGCAGCAAGGTGGTTTGAGGCTAATGATAACAATAATCAACGGCAGGCTAACCGCCAGCTAAATCGTCTGATTAAAACATTTGATGAGCTATCAGAATTAGCTGTAACTGAAAATTACGCAGTGGAAATAGACAAATTAAAATACCGAATTTTGTCTACAAAAAAGCCCCTTTAAAAGGTGCTAATACAGCTAATAGGTTCTAACGTTTACATATTAGTGAGTTTTGTAAACGTTAAAATCTACTCCAAACATTTCATCCATCCACTCACAAAGCTCTTCTAGACTCTCAAACGCTCCAGTGTCACCTTCATCATGGTAGCTAATCAACTCCATCCCAAGACGATAACGAAGGTACTCTTCTGTTTCTGAAGACAACACACCACCGAACATTGCACAATGTACAACCTCATTCAGATGGCTAGCAAATGTAGTAAAGTCATGCTTATCAACAGCACACAAATCGTCACTCTTCACCGCAGTTAACAAATGCTCTCTAAAGTCATGTAGCATCTCAGCATAATGATCTACATACCTAAGATGATGAGCGCGTAGAGTCTGCATTTTTTCAAAGCTCGTTTGGTAAGTTCCTGTGTTCATAATTTTTGTTCCTTTACGTTGAATTAACTTGCTGAGAATGATGCCACATTAAAAGCAATCTTAGGGAATAAAAATGTAAGCAAATAATTCCAAGCTATTGACTTTAAAAGATAAAAATGACATGAAAACCAATCATGGTACAATAGGTAAGTCACCGCTTTAGTCTTATAAAAGACATAAATTCTTTAGAGAACAACTCATCACTTGAATGAAATTGAGTCAGTTCAATAAAACGCAAAAATCCTGAACCCTCAAAGATTGTCATCTCATTAATTAACCCGCTTAGGTTTATTGAACTACCCACAGCGTCTCGTGACAAGTTCAAAACTAATTGTATAAAATAAGGGCTGTGAACCAATCCGCGAACGAAATCTTCCAAAATGATCTTGTCATCGCTAGGTAGTGCGAACGTTGGGTTGAGAATAGGCATATTACCAAGATTCATACCATCGCCCTCTTCCATGCTGTACGAGCCGTAGAACTGCGCTCGTCAATATATTCGGCAAGATCATCTAGATTTATGAACCAAGGTGATTTTTGACTTAAACCTAGTCTAAAGGCTGGAAAAGGGAGTTCATTTAAGCGTGCTTTACGTTGAGCTGTACTGAAAGATATATCCAAGAACTCTTCTGTCACCTCTTCCAAGGAGACACAAGGCTTCATTCCAAACATTCCAGCAAGCATTGATTTAGTGGATAAAAGATTATTGGTACTACGAGTCTTACGTCCTGCCATTTTTTACCTCTGTAGATGACGTGAACGTATAAGCAAAATTGCTCATACTCATAGCTATTACAAACTTTTGAGCAAGAATCCAAATTTATTTTGAAAATAAGTCGATTTTTTTTGTGGGGGCAATAATATGAGATTTGAAGGTAGTGTGAAGGATATCGAAGAGACCGAATCTAGTATTTGCCCCCAATTTACCCCCTAAATACAAAGGGAAAACCTAAGGCACTGTTATTATGGAGTTTTTATCTACAGTTGCACGAATCGAGCATTGGAGCGACAGACAACCTACATGAATGTGTCATGGCAAAGTACCCTAGTAGCGAGTCAAAAAAATATGCTGGAATACCCAGCAAAAGCAAGGTCGGCTATTGTAAATGCTATGCCCTATTTGTGCTATATGAACTTTGCCTCACACTTTTTTATAAACCTATTCACCAGATCTCTAATTCAACCTCATTAATCAGTTATGCCTTGAGTCACACTGTCATTTTGAGTTACCTTGTCTTATTCAAAGTCGTGGGTCACAATACGCTCTGTACCTGACTTTAATAGAAATCATTGGCTCCCAAAACGTAGTAACCTAGAAATAAGGTTTGATTAGGGATGTCCGATTGAATGGTGAAAAATTTGGACCACACATTAATAGAGCAAGTTGAAGGGATATGCGCATCGCGAGGCGTTAGATTAACACCTCAAAGAAAGCGAGTGTTTGAGCTCATCCTCTCTAATAAGAAAGCCTCCAGTGCTTATGAATTATTAGAGCAGTTGAAAGTCAGTGAACCACAGGCCAAGCCTCCTACAGTTTATCGCGCTTTGGATTTCTTGTTGGAACAAGGTTTCATTCACCGAGTTGAGTCAACCAATAGCTTCATATGCTGCTGTTCTTGCAATGCCAACAAACATTTCTCCCAACTACTGATCTGCGATAAATGTGGCACTGTGATAGAACTGCAAGACGATGCGCTTGTCACCCTACTCGCCAGTAACGCTGAGAAGCATGGCTTTCAATTGACGAATCATGTCATTGAATCGCATGGCATTTGCCAATCTTGCTCCTCTGAGATGAAAGAATAAGATTATAGAAGAACATTATGCGCGCTGAATTTGTAAACCCGTTTTTAGCTTCTTTGATGAACGTATTAAAAACGATGGCTTCTTTAGAATTGAAGCCACAAAAACCGAGAGTTAAGAAAGATGAAATCGCTCGTGGTGATGTATCCGGCCTAATTGGTATGGTTGGTACACAATCTCGTGGTTCGATGTCGATCACCTTTGATGAAGGTCTCGCTCTCGAAATCATGGAAAACATGCTCGGTGAACGACCAAACGGCCTCAACGAAGAAGTGACCGATATGGTGGGTGAAATCACTAACATGGTGACTGGCGGTGCAAAACGTATTCTTGCAGAAAGCGGTTTTGACTTCGATATGGCAACGCCAATCGTGGTTTCCGGTAAAGGTCATACGATTCGTCACAAGTGTGATGGGGCAATCATCATCATGCCTTTCTCATCTCAATGGGGTAATGCTTTCATCGAGATCTGCTTCGAATAACGCTGTTTATTTCTAGCAGTACTGAGTATCGAATCAAAGAAGGTTGGCGTAATGCCAGCCTTTTTTATTACCTGCGATTTAAGCAATTCTTGCTCTACAGATACAAAAACGCCAACCCGAAGGTTGGCGTTTTTTTGGTGCTATCAACTCAATTAAGCTTTAAGCGCTTTAAATGCGTTGATTAGACCGTTCGTTGAGCTGTCGTGAGACGTTACTTGAGCATCGTCAGCAAGCTCTGGAAGAATTTGGTTTGCTAGTTGCTTACCAAGCTCTACACCCCATTGGTCGAAGCTGAAGATGTTCCAGATAACGCCTTGAACGAAGATCTTGTGCTCGTACATCGCGATTAGGTTACCTAAAGAGCGAGGGTTGATTTGCTTAACAAGAATTGAGTTCGTTGGGCGGTTACCTTCAAATACTTTGAAAGGTACTAGCTCAGCAACTTCTTCAGCTGTTTTACCCGCAGCTAGGAATTCAGCTTCTACTGTCTCTTTTGTCTTACCGAAAGCGAGCGCTTCAGTTTGAGCAAAGAAGTTAGACATTAGCTTCTGGTGGTGATCAGATGCTGGGTTGTGGCTGATAGCAGGCGCGATGAAGTCTGATGGGATCAGCTTAGTGCCTTGGTGAATCAGTTGGTAGAACGCGTGCTGGCCGTTTGTACCAGGTTCACCCCAGATGATAGGACCTGTTTGGTACTCTACTGGGTTGCCTTCACGGTCAACAAACTTGCCGTTCGATTCCATGTTGCCTTGCTGGAAGTAAGCAGCAAAACGGTGCATGTATTGATCGTAAGGAAGAATTGCTTCTGACTCAGCGCCGTGGAAGTTGTTGTACCAAATACCGATAAGCGCAAGGATTACTGGAATGTTGCTTTCAAACTCAGTTGAAGCAAAGTGGTTATCCATCTCGTGAGCACCTTCTAGTAGCTCAACGAAGTTATCGAAGCCAACAGATAGTGAGATAGAAAGACCGATTGCAGACCATAGTGAGTAACGACCACCAACCCAGTCCCAGAATTCGAACATGTTGTCAGTATCAATACCAAACTCAGCGACCGCAGTTGCATTCGTTGATAGTGCTGCGAAGTGTTTAGCTACGTGTGCGTTATCACCCGCTTCAGCCAAGAACCAATCACGTGCAGAGTGCGCGTTAGTCATTGTTTCTTGAGTCGTGAATGTTTTAGATGCCACTAGGAATAGCGTTGTTTCTGGGTTAAGAGGCTTAAGAGTCTCAACGATGTGAGTGCCATCTACGTTAGAAACGAAGTGCATGTTTAGACGAGTTTTGTATGGCGTTAGAGCTTCAGTCACCATGTATGGACCAAGGTCCGAACCGCCGATACCGATGTTAACTACATCAGTGATCTCTTTACCTGTGTAACCTTTCCACTCACCAGAAACGATGCGGTGTGTGAACAGTTCCATTTTTGCTAGTACTGCATTCACTGCCGGCATTACGTCTTTGCCGTCAACCATTACTGGGTTGTCGCTACGGTTACGTAGAGCAGTGTGAAGTACTGAACGACCTTCAGTCTTGTTGATTGCATCACCACCGAACATTGCTTCGATTGCGGACTTAACTTCAGTCTCGTTCGCAAGAGCAAATAGGTGCTGCATAGTTTCAGCATCGATAAGGTTCTTAGAGTAATCCACTAAGATGTCAGAACCGAAACGAGTAGAAAAGCTCTCGAAACGCTTTGCATCTTGAGCAAACAGTTCTTTCATATCCATATCTTGAGCAGACTCAAAATGTGCCGTTAGAGCTTTCCACGCTTGTGTTTGCGTTGGGTTGATATTTTTCAACATGGTATCTATCCCGATGTTACTGTAGGTTTTATTCTAAACGTCACCTGGGTGATGAATAGAACCCCCGATTAGGCGAAAGTTTATATTTTTCTGTGATGACCAAACCGCGTCACCACTGAAAGATTCTTTGTAATTTTTTTTCACGACGTATTATGCCGCATATGAAGAGCTGTACCTTGAGATAAATCAGGATTAGATTTCCTGACAGAAGAATCGGTACAGACTCTAGCTCTAACATAATTAAATGTGAGCGATACCTGATAAATTCAAGTTCAAAAGATAGCGTTAAACCACTTTTTTTCCAAATACATTATAAAGGATGGCGTATGTGGATTCAGAAGACTATACACCTAAATGCACGAAAGCGTGGATTTCATCTCATTACTGATGAAATTGAACAACAGATACACGATATCAATTCTCTATCTGTTGGTTTATTACATCTTTTTATCCAACATACCTCTGCCAGCCTCACGCTAAACGAGAACGCTGATCCTACCGTCCGTACCGATATGGAGTCGCACTTTAATAAGTTTGTCCCAGAGCGAGCGCCCTACTACAGACACACCTATGAAGGTGATGATGACATGCCTGCCCACATTAAAGCATCGACACTTGGCACCAGTGTGACAATACCGATTAGCAATGGTCGTTTAGCTTTAGGTACATGGCAGGGCATTTACTTAGGAGAGCACCGAGATTGTAGTGGAAGCCGAACTGTGATTGCTACGATGCAAGGTGAGTAGACTGCTTGAAAACAAGGTCTCCTTAATAAAAACAATATCTTGTTAATAAAAAAGAGTGGTGAGTTTCCACAACCACTCTTATAAAAATAGTATTTGGCCTACTGTAGGCCGAAAGCTTTAGAAGGGCTGATTGATCATGACCCTAAAGGTCCCTTCATCACCACCTCGCGCCAACTCAGCACGTACAACAATGCCTTCCACTTGGAAACGCACCGCGCCACCTAAGCTCCATTTCATGTCTGAGTGCAGTGTTTTGATGTCGTACTCATCCGCAACGCGCCCGACTTCGGCAAACGCTACCCATTGCCACCAAGGCAAATCATAGTAATTAATCAATGGGATATCACCCAAAGGTTGCCAGTCAGGAATCACTCGGTACTCAGCAGAGTAATGAACCGCAGAACGTCCGTGGTAGCGACCTCCGGTATAACCTCGTAAGCGATATAAACCACCAAGTCGAGCTTGTTCCGTTTCCGGTGGACGAGCACAATCTTGCCCAGAACAGTTATCCCATGTAGGCGTGTCAGCCGTATAGAAATCGAGTGCCACGACTTGTTGGTCGAACAGGTCACCTAAAGGGCCTAATGCGAAGTACTGACTGTTTTGGAAGGTCCACTTGAGCCACAAGTCATCGTTAGACCAGCTTTCTGCTCCGGTGGTGAATTCCAGGTTAGTATGAGAGCCCGTGGTTGGGTTACGTGTGCTATCACGGTTATCCCAATCCAATGCCAGACTAAAGCCTGTCGCCTCTTCAGTATTATTTAAACCTTCCAGTTCACGAGCGGTATAGAAAGGCGTGAAGATAATCGAACTGACACCCGACTCGACTGGCGAAGCAAAGCTCACATCTTTGATTGGCTGAAAAGCCCCTAACAAGCCATGTTCTGCAACATTGCCCCAAGGTAGCAAATACTTGAATTCAAACTGATAGTTCTGTTCTAAGCCATCGGCAATGGTTTTATCATCAATAGATGAATCGTTATCGCCTTGAGAGCCTATGTAATAAGGATTGTCGTTGAAGCGCGCTTGGTACATCTGAGTACTGAATAAAACATTCTCAGACAAAGCGTAGTTAAAGGCCGATAGAAAACCGACATAACTGTCTTTGTCTGAATAGAGTGCCATACCAAACAGAGCGGCTTGAGGTTGCCAAACGCCCTTTGCGACACCCGCAACCCCAAAGGTATTGCCCAAAGTTTCAGTACTAAAATAGAAAGGGACAAAGGCTGAATCTTTTTCTTCGCTCAAGACAGAAGAAGAAAAGCTGACACTGGCTAACGCCAAGACTGACGTTAGCCAGTGTCGAGTAGTTCGCTTGAACATCATTTAGTTTACAAGATCCATAGCTACTTCACATACTCCATCGCAACACGCGAAGTCAGCTTAGTGACTAGCTCGTACGCGATAGTGCCGATATGTTCTGCCACTTCTTCTGAAGGTAAATCTTTACCCCATAATGTCGCTTCATCACCGACTTTATCTGCAGCATCAGGGCCAAGGTCGACCGTTAGCATGTCCATTGATACACGTCCTGCGATCGGTACTTTTCGACCGTTAACGAACACTGGAGTGCCGTTAGGTGCAGTGCGAGGATAGCCATCACCATAACCAATCGCGATAACACCAACCTTAGTATCACGCTCACTGGTCCAGTTTCCGCCATAACCCACACTTTCACCGGCTTTCACATCGCGAACGGCAATTAGGTGTGAGGTCAGGGTCATCACAGGCAAAAATCCAAGCTCTTGCGCCGATTTATCAACAAACGGAGAGACACCATAAGAGATGATTCCCGGACGAACCCAATCAAGGTGGCTGTCTGGCCAAGCGAGCAAACCCGCAGAGGCAGCAAGTGAACGCTCACCTTCACAACCTTCGGTAAGAGATAAGAAAAGCTTTGTCTGTTCAACAGTGGTTGCTCTATCCAGTTCATCAGCACAACCGAAGTGGCTCATGTAACGTAGAGGTTTAGCAACATTCGCACATTGATGCAAACGCTCAACAAAGTTTTGGTATTGCTCAGGGCGAACACCTAATCGGTGCATGCCGCTGTCGACTTTGAGCCATACCACAACGGGTGTTTCCAAATCTGCATTCTCTAGCGCGCTTAATTGCTCTTCACAATGCACCACGGTTTGAATGTTGTTGGTCACCAGGATGGGTAAATCGCCCGAAGAGTAAAACCCTTCCAGCAACAAAATAGGTTTAACAATGCCACCAGCACGAAGTTGTAACGCTTCTTCAATACGCGCTACACCAAAAGCATCAGAGCTTTTTGAATGCCTGGCTATATGCAGTAAGCCGTGTCCGTAGCCATTGGCTTTCACAACAGACATGACCTTGCACTGAGGAGCCTTCGACTTTATCTGGTTCAGGTTATGTTCGAGCGCGTTTAAGTCAATGCTCGCCGTCGCCGCTTTCATGTAAGTCATTAGCGATTACTCATCATCAAATGCAGGGCCTGCATAGTTATCAAATCGGGAGTGTTGGCCTTGGAACGTAAGACGAACCGAACCGATCGGACCGTTACGTTGCTTACCAAGGATGATCTCAGCAATGCCTTTCAAGGAACTATCTGGGTTATAAACCTCATCACGATAGATGAACATGATCAAATCGGCATCTTGCTCAATCGAACCTGATTCACGCAAATCCGAGTTTACTGGGCGCTTATCAGCACGTTGCTCTAGGGAACGGTTAAGCTGAGAAAGTGCCACAACCGGAACGTTCAGCTCCTTTGCCAGCGCTTTCAATGAGCGAGAAATCTCGGCGATTTCAAGAGTACGGTTATCAGATAACGAAGGTACACGCATTAATTGAAGGTAATCTATCATAATCATAGAGATACCATCGTGTTCACGAGCGATACGTCGAGCACGAGAACGCACTTCTGTTGGCGTTAGACCCGAGCTGTCATCGATATACATATTCTTCTTATCCATCAGAATACCCATACTCGACGAGATACGAGCCCAATCTTCATCATCTAGCTGACCAGTACGAATCTTGGTTTGGTCTACGCGAGAAAGTGACGCAAGCATACGCATCATCAGCTGTTCGGCTGGCATCTCTAGCGAGAAGATTAAAACCGGTTTGTCTTGCTTCATCGCTGCGTTTTCACACAAGTTCATCGCAAATGTGGTTTTACCCATCGATGGACGAGCAGCAACAATAATTAAGTCAGAGCCTTGTAGACCTGCTGTTTTCTTGTTGAGGTCGTTGAAGCCAGTATCGACACCTGTCACACCATCTTGCGGCGTTTTGTATAGGATCTCGATACGTTCTAGCGTCTTCTCTAGAATGCTATCAACGTTTTGTGGACCTTCGTTTTCACTTGCACGGCCTTCGGCAATCGCGAAGACTTTACTTTCAGCAAGATCAACCAGCTCTTCCGATGTACGACCTTGAGGGTCATAACCAGAATCAGCAATCTCATTCGCGACACCAATCAGGCTACGAACAAGTGCACGTTGCGCTACGATATCCGCATACGCATTGATGTTTGCGGCACTTGGTGTGTTTTTCGCTAAGTCAGCAAGGTAAGCAAAGCCACCCACTTCTTCAAGTTGCTCACGCAGCTCTAAATGTTCAGAGAGTGTAATAAGATCCAGAGGAGAACTTTCTTCAAGGATATCCTTTACCGCTTCAAAGATCAGACGGTGAGGACGGCTATAAAAGTCTTTGGCCACAACCTTTTCGGCAACTGTATCCCAGCGTTCGTTATCTAATAACAAACCGCCAATAACAGATTGCTCAGCTTCTAATGAATGTGGCGGGACCTTGATGGCGTCCACCTGATCGTTGGCTGATTTCTGACTTTTGGTATCCACTATGACTACACTCAATAACTAATAATGATCGTTCATTATACCCAAGAACATCCGTTTGTAATCCGATCCTATGAGTTTGTTTTATTCTTCAGGAAGAATTTACCTATTGCTGACGGAATTAACCAAGGGTAGCATTACGATCCTGCCATTCATTCACTGTATAACTAGAGGTATGCGTGTCCAAATTATTGGCTCTGAGCACTGGTCTTCTAAGCACTGGCCTCCTGAGCGCTCCAATGGCCTTAGCTGATGATGCTAAAGCCTCTGTTGATGCAATCCTCGACTCTATAGTGGTTCCAGAACCTACTGCTGAGCCGATCGTCGTTGCACCGACACCTGAAGAAAAAGATATGGATATCGCACCGAGTGATGCTAGTGATACAGAACTGCCGAGCCCGCTAAAAACGGAAGTTGAATTTGGATATCAGTCGCATACTGGTAATTCTGATTCACGTTCGCTTAACGCACGCCTTAACGGTGAGTACACGGCTGGCCGTCATAGAACCAGTGGTGAATGGAAATACTACAACCTCTACAAAGATGGCGAAGAGGATAAAAGGCAATCGACTTACTCAGCTCAGAGTGACTACAAGTTAAGCCCTAAAACCTACCTTTACGGCAGCTTTAAAGGAGTCGACTCGCGATACAGTGCTTACTTTAAGGACTACACAATTTCGAGTGGTCTGGGTTACCAGTTTTCAAATACCGAAAAGTTTGTGTTAGAAGTCGAAGTGGGCCCAGGTTTTCGTTACCAAGAACCTAACCTTGATGAATTAGACGACGATGACATCATCTTCCCAGAGATTGTTGAAGAGGCAATTTTCCGTGGCAACGTGAATACGTCTTGGCAGGTATTGAAGAATTTGCAGCTCAAGGCCGACGTGACGCTTGTCTCTGGTCACAGTAACCTAAAGTTTGATACTGAACTCGAAGCCATCAATGATATCACTGACAATATCGCGCTGAAGATCGCACACTCTCGCCAGTACCACGATAAAGTGCCTGAAGGGTTAAGCAAAGAAGACTCTGTTCTATCGATCAACTTGCTATTCCAATTCTAATCTTAGGCCACTTCTAACCTTGAGAACGGCTTGCTCAGCAATAACAGCTTATGGATCACTATAAGCTTTTTACCGATTGTAGCCCTTCCTTATACTCCTATATTCCAGACATAAAAAAACACCAGCCGAAGCTGGTGTTTAAAACTTTCAAAAGAAAGAATTCGTCTTGGTACTGAAATTACTCAGCTGCAACGATAGCGATTTTCGCAGTAGCAAAAACTTCAGAGTGAAGTTGGATGCTTACTTCGAATTCGCCGATGTTACGTAGAGCGCCTTCAGGTAGGCGTACTTCGCTCTTAGCTACTGCAACACCTGCCGCTGTAATAGCGTCAGCGATGTCACGAGTACCGATAGAACCGAATAGTTTACCTTCGTCACCAGCTTTAGAAGCGATTGAAACGCCTTCTAGAGTGTTAACGTTCTCTGCACGAGCTTCAGCAGCAGCTAGTTGCTCAGCAACTTTAGCTTCTAGTTCAGCACGACGAGTTTCGAACATAGCAACGTTGTCTTTAGTTGCCATAACTGCTTTACCCTGTGGGATAAGGAAGTTACGAGCGTAACCAGATTTAACGTTTACTTGGTCGCCAAGGCCACCTAGGTTACCGATCTTATCAAGTAGAATAACTTGCATTATCTTAGTCCTCTTAAACTATTATTAACTATTACCGATTACTGATGCTTGTCAGTGTACGGTAGTAGAGCTAGGTAACGAGAACGCTTGATAGCGCGAGCTAGTTGACGCTGGTACTTAGCGCTTGTACCAGTGATACGGCTAGGTACGATTTTACCAGCTTCAGTGATGTAGTTTTTAAGAGTTGCTACGTCTTTGTAGTCAATCTCTTGTACGCCTTCTGCAGTGAAACGGCAGAATTTACGACGACGGAAGAAACGAGCCATGGGCTATCTCCTGATCTTAAATTTAGTAAAGCGGTCTTTCACAATTATCGAAATAACTATCAATGACCTAAAACAAGTTGAGAATTTTTTAAGGCGTTAAGCCAAAAAAGAATTACTCAGCAGCTGCTTCTGGTTTAGCTTCTGTACGCTCTTCGCGACGAGGAGCACGCTCTGCACGCTCTTCTTTTTGCTTAAGCATAATAGATTGCTCAGTCACAGCGCCTTTAGTGCGCATGATCATGTTACGTAGAACTGCATCGTTGAAACGGAAAGCAGTTTCTAGCTCGTCAATCACTTCTTGACCAGCTTCAACGTTCATAAGAACGTAGTGAGCTTTGTGAAGCTTGTTGATTGGGTAAGCCATTTGACGACGACCCCAGTCTTCTAGACGGTGGATAGTACCGCCAGCTTCAGTGATAGAACCAGTGTAACGCTCGATCATGCCAGCAACTTGCTCGCTTTGATCAGGGTGAACCATGAATACGATTTCGTAATGACGCATTTGGTTGCTCCTTACGGATTATTAGCTTCCACGAGTGGCCCGGTCGTCCAGAGGAAGCAAGGAACTAAAGATAAATGACCGAGTTTTAAGGACGGCAAATATTATAGAAAGAACCCTGTATTGGCAAGTGGTATTTGGCGAATAATGAAACAGTTTTTCTTTCGCCATTTAGGGGCTGTTAATCTTTCGAGCTGGCTTTTGCAGTTCTTTGTGGGAAATTTATACAAGGCAGAGGCTTTGACGTGTAGCTAGCCTACATAAAAAGCCGATAACGCAGTAGAAATGAACCACAAAGACTGCCCGAAGGGTTCGGCTAAAATCGTTTTATGCTTTGTTGAAGAATATTTGCTTAGAATGACTAGGCTACATACTCTTCGCCGCGCCTAAAACGATTTTATCTCGAACAAAATTCAACCACGAAAGAGCAACAGCCCCTTGCCATCTGATAAACCAATCGATTCTGCCATAACAGCCTAAAAACAAACGCCCACCAACAAGTGGTGAGCGTTAATAAATTCATAGACTTAAAGTCGTTTTGCCTTTTGACTCAGCTTTACTCTATTGAGCTAGGCGCTGACGTACCGCTTCAAACAGACAGATGCCTGATGCTACCGAAACGTTTAGGCTCGACACGCTGCCGGCCATTGGAATCTTAATTAGGTCATCACAGGTTTCACGCGTTAGACGACGCATACCGTCACCTTCTGCCCCCATAACAACCGCAAGAGGGCCTGTTAGCTTCGCTTGGTAGATATCATGCGTAGCTTCACCTGCCGTACCCACAAACCATACGCCCTGCTCTTGCAGTGCTCGCATTGTGCGAGCTAGGTTGGTTACACGTACTAGCGGAACCGTTTCAGCTGCGCCACATGCAACCTTGCTTACCGTTGCGGTTAACGGCGAAGAGCGATCTTTCGGTACGATAACAGCAGCGACACCTGCGGCATCCGCGTTACGTAGACAAGCACCTAGGTTGTGAGGGTCTGTTACGCCGTCTAGAACCAACAGCAAAGGCTGTTCGTGCTGCGCTAGGATATCGTCTAGGTGAGTTTCATTAAGCTGCTTAGCAGGCTTCACCTTAGCAATAAGACCTTGGTGATTCGCACCTTGTGCTTTTTCATCCAGCGGCTTACGGCCCATCTGCTGAATCGACACACCAAACTGTTGCAGTTGGTTCAGTAATGGAAGAAGGCGCTCGTCTTGGCGACCTTTCAATACATACGCTTCGATAAAACGTGCAGGATCTTTTTCTAGTACGGCTTTCACCGCGTGAATACCGTAAATAAATTCGTTACTCATTGTCTCAAGTTACTCTTATTGCTCAGAGAAGAATGACATCAATGCCGATGCATCCCTCTCTGTGTTGTTCATTTCGAGAGTATGCGTCTTGCGCCTGATACTCTCGCATTAAATTAAATCAGTTAGGCGCTAAACCTGATTAGCAAAGCGCCTTATTTAACCTTAAGATCTATCAGTCTTAAGACTTATCAGCCTTTGGCTTACGGCTTGCAGCACGCTTTTTCTTAGCGCGAGCTTTAGCAGCACCGGTTTTATTCGCTGGCTTTTTCTTCTTAGCAGGGCCTTCGCTGCTTCCGTCAGGTCGCTTAGTTGGCTCAACCATAGGCTTCGCTGATACACCTGGCTTATTACTCTTCACTGCTGAGCGCTTCTTGCTTTTCGCCTTTTTCATCGCTTCTGCTGCACGCTTCTTGGCTGTTTTGCCTTTACCACGCGGCTGACGATCGGTGTCTTCTAAGTCAAAGTCGATTTGACGAGTTTCTAAGTTAACCGCAGAAACCTTCACTTTAACCGAATCACCCAAGCGGTAGATATTACCAGAGCTTTCACCCACTAGACGCTGGCCAACAGCATCAAATTGGTAGTAATCATTCGCTAGCGCTGAGATATGTACCAAGCCATCAATGTGCAGCTCAGTTAGACGAACAAAGAAGCCAAAACCAGTCACGTTGGCAATTACGCCATCCATCACTTCGCCGACATGGTCTTGCATGTATTCACACTTCAACCAGTCGTTTACTTCACGTGTTGCGTCATCAGCACGACGCTCAGTCATTGAACACTGCTCGCCGTAGAAGTCCATATCATCGAAAGTGTAGTGGTAACCACCGGTTGGCGTCCAACGTTCGCTGTTGCGACCGCCTTCTTTCGCAATAAGGTACTTAATCGCACGGTGCAATAGCAAGTCAGGGTAACGACGAATCGGCGAGGTAAAGTGAGCATAGCGTTTAAGGGCTAAGCCAAAGTGACCCGCGTTATCCGCGTTGTAGACCGCTTGTTTCATTGAGCGCAGCAACATGGTTTGGATTAACTCACGGTCTTCACGTTCATTAATCTGTTGCATCAGTTGCGCGTAGTCTACAGGAGATGGTGACAGACCACCTTCCAGCGTTAAACCTAATTCACTTAAGAAGCTCTTGAAGCCCATTAAGCGCTCTTCGCCCGGAGTTTCGTGAACACGGTACAGAGCAGGCTCTTTCGCTTTCTCTACGTAAGATGCCGATGCGATGTTCGCCAGAATCATACACTCTTCGATGATCTTGTGTGCATCGTTACGGATTACCGGTTCAATACGGTCGATCTTACGATCCGCATTGAAGATAAATTTGGTTTCTACCGTTTCAAACTCTATCGCACCACGCTCATCACGCGTTTTCTTAAGCACTTTGTACATCTTGTGCAGTTCTTCAAGATGCGGTACTTCTGGCTCGTAACGCTCACGAAGTTCTTCATTGCCATCTAAGATCGCGCCTACTTTGTTGTAAGTAAGGCGAGCATGAGAGTTCATTACCGCTTCGTAGTGCTTGTAACCCGACAGCTTACCTTTGTCTGAGATAGTCATCTCACACACCATACATAAACGGTCTACTTGAGGGTTCAATGAACACAAACCATTTGAAAGCACTTCAGGCAGCATTGGGACAACTTGTGACGGGAAGTATACCGAGTTACCACGGTTAATCGCTTCTTTGTCTAGCGCTGTATCTGGGCGAACGTAGTAACTTACGTCAGCAATCGCTACCCATAGACGCCAGCCGCCGCCTTTCTTCGCTTCGCAGTAAACCGCATCATCGAAGTCACGCGCATCTTCACCATCAATGGTAACCAATGGCAGTTTACGCAGGTCTACACGTCCTTCTTTTGCTTCTTCAGGAACATGCTCACCGAGGTTTTCGATTTGCTTATCTACTGCTTCAGGCCACTCTTGTGGGATCTGGTGAGTACGGATCGCAATCTGCGTTTCCATACCCGGCGCCATGTTTTCACCAAGAACTTCGGTTACTTTACCCATCATGTTACGAGAACGACCACCGCGATCCGTAATTTCAATCACAACCACATTACCCATTCGAGCACCGCCTTTATGCTCAGTAGGGATCTGGATGTCATGACTAATACGCGAATCATCAGCAACAACGTAAGAATGGCCGTACTCTAGGAAGAAGCGACCAACAAGTGGCGTTTTACGCTCTTCAAGCACACGAACCAAACGACCTTCACGACGGCCACGCTTACTGTTATCAGTAGGCTGAACCAATACGTAATCACCGTGCATGATGGTTTTCATCTGATGATGCGGCAGAACGATATCGTTGTCTTTACCCACACTGCCGTCTGGGCGCACCCAACCATGACCGTCTTTATGACCAATCACATAGCCTTTGATCAGTTCCATCTTCTCAGGCAATGCGTAGCACTGACGACGAGTAAAGATAAGCTGTCCATCACGCTCCATTGCACGTAAACGACGACGCAGCCCTTCATATTGTTCCTCTCCAGCAAGACCCAAAGCTTCGAATAGATCGTTGCGGTTCATCGGAATATTCGCGTCTGTTAGAAACGAAATAATGAACTCTCGGCTTGGTACTGGGTTATCGTAATTTTTCGACTCTCGGTCGGCAAAAGGATCAACAGTGGTTGTCGCTGTCGTATTTTCTGACGTTGGTGTGTTTTTTGACATAGGCGGGCCTGCTTAAGCAAGGAAGGTATATACCCCTAGTATATCTGATGCTAGGGGTAAGCTACAGATATGCTTTAGAAAACACTCAAATAACCTCAGATTGATACATATCTTCACTTTGTGAAACATCACTTCATAGACGTGGACTATCATCAAAATTTCAAGCAAACGATAAAACAAACGTTTGCGCCATGAATGAAATACACTATTATCCACGCACTTTACCAACTCCTGTTCTGAGTATGATATGAAACTAAAACGCACTTTATTGGCTTCAGCTATGGCGAGCCTAGCTCTGTTCCCATTCGCAAGTTCGGCAATGGAAAAAGCTGACCTGATGATTACCGATGCGATGGTTCTGACCATGAACCAAGACAAAACGGTTTATGAAAGCGGTACTGTTGTGGTCAAAGACAACAAAATCATTGCGGTTGGAGATGCTTCACTAGAGAAGCAGTACCAAGCTAAGCAAGTGTTAGACGTGGATGGCGATATCGTTATGCCAGGTCTCATCAATACCCATACTCATGTATCAATGACAGTTTTCCGTTCGTTGGCCGATGATGTGCCAGATCGCCTGCACCGCTACATCTTCCCACTAGAGAAGAAGCTAGTATCGCGAGACATGGTACGCATTGGTGCCAACCTAGGTAACGTTGAAATGGTGAAAGGCGGTGTGACAACTTACGCCGACATGTACTACTTCGAAGATGAAGTCGCAAAAACCGTCGATAAGATCGGTATGCGTGCCATCCTAGGTGAAACCGTTATTAAGTTCCCAGTCGCCGATGCGGCTAACGCCGAAGAAGGCATTAAGTACGCGTTGAATTTTATTGAAGAATACAAAGATCACCCGCGAATCACACCAGCGTTTGCCCCGCATGCGCCTTACACCAACACCACAGAGATCCTGCAGAAAATATCTAAGCTATCCCTAGAGTTAGATGTGCCAGTAATGATTCACCTTGCAGAATCACACCGTGAAGAAGAGAAAATCGCAGAGCGTTCTGATGGGTTATCTCCGGTTCAATACATGGACAGCATTGGTGCACTCAACAAGAACTTGGTGGGTGCACACATGATCCTCGTTGACGATCATGATATCGAACTGGTGAAGAAATCGGATATGGGTGTGGCTCATAACATGAGTGCTAACATCAAGTCAGCAAAAGGTGTATCACCTGCCCTTAAGATGTATGACGAGAACGTGCGTATCGGTTTAGGTACTGATGGCCCAATGTCTGGTAACACACTGAGCACCATTGATGAGTTCAACCAAGTCGCTAAGGTTCACAAACTAGTTAATAAAGATCGTGCTGCGATGCCGCCGATCAAAGTGATCGACATGGCGACAATGGGCGCAGCAAAAGCGCTACACATGGAAGATAAGATCGGTTCTCTTGAAACAGGTAAGCTCGCGGACATCATAGTGATCGATACTAAGGCTCCGAACATGGTGCCAGTGTACAATCCATATTCAGCGTTAGTGTACTCAGCAAACTCAGGTAACGTTCGTCACACCATCGTTGATGGCAAGATCATCATGCAAGACCGCGACATGCTAACGGTAGACGAAGACAAGATTCGTCAAGAAGCACTCGATTTCACCAAGGTTGTTCGTGAAACGGTCATTGAGTCTGGTGAGGTTGTTCAATAAGCTCGCTATCGAATAGCATGACCATCTAAACGTAAAAAGCCCCGCACTAATTCAGTTAGGCGGGGCTTTTTAAATCTTATTTCCTGTAACAATGAGTGCAGGGATCATTACAGTTTTTTGGCTCGGTATTACCAGAACACGTCTCGACGTTTTGCTCGAGCAATAATATTGTCTGGCATTCTCTGTTCCAGACCACTACGAAGCACAGTGATACGTCTGTGTTGTCTTTGGTCTGCCGTTACCGAGTTATACAACCAACGGTAAGCATCTTCATAATCCAATGGGCTGCCGTAGTCACGTAACAAGAGTTCCGCTAAGTGAATACTCGCACTTAAGTTACCCATCGAGGCTGCTTCACGTAGATACGGAATCGCACGCTCTTGATCTTGTTGTACCAAAGTACCACGAGAGTAATAACGACCTAACTGCTCTAATGCAGCGGGTAAACCTTGATGTGCCGCGTTTTCCATATAGTAAAGGCCAAGCTCTACATCTTGTGGAACACACACACCCCAAGCCAACATATCACCATATAAAAACTCATAAGAAGGCAAGCTAATACGCGTTGCACGAGCAACGATATCTTCAACTAACTGGCACTTATCAGCTTTCACTCGTTCTAGATGTTGATTATTTTCGATTAAATTAATCAGTTCAGCTTCTGTATATATTGGAACGGGCTCTCCCACATCAGCCAAATTTGCATGACTCAAGGGTGAGCTCAGCGCCATTATTAATGAAGCTGCCACAATTCGTAGCTTCATACCTGCACTCTATTATCTGTCGCTAAAGTTATCTATTGAGGGGTGCAGAGGATTTCTACACGCACAAAACAGGGTGAACTTCACTTTCCATGATATCTGTATCGGCAATAACCCCGACGGCTTTAGACAAAACTTGCCGCTAATGGGCAATATTTTGCCTGATGACGCTTAAAAGATCACCATCAAAGAGTGAACGGCTAAATTGCAGGTATTAAAAAGCCGACTTAATAAAGTCGGCTTTTAGAAAACTATTTAATTATCAAAGCACTTTATGTGCTGTGGTAATCACTCAACGGGCATTACGCGCCGTATGGGTGAACCTTGATGATAGTTTCGTTACGATCTGGGCCAGTTGATACGATATCAATTGGAACGCCAGTTAGGTCTTCGATACGCTTGATGTAATCTAGAGCAGCTTGTGGAAGCGCGTCGATAGATTTAGCACCAAATGTGTTTTCAGACCAACCAGGCATTGTTTCGTAGATTGGCGTCGCTTCTTCGAATGACTCAGCAGCCATTGGAGAAACTTCTAGGATAGAACCATCTTTCATCTTGTAACCAGTACAGATTTTTAGTTCTTCTAGGCCATCTAGAACGTCTAGTTTAGTTAGACACATACCAGATAGAGAGTTGATTTGGATTGCACGACGCATAGCAACAGCATCGAACCAACCAGTACGACGTAGACGACCAGTTGTTGCGCCAAACTCGTGACCAACATCGCCTAGGTGTTTACCAACTGGGTCTTGCTTCTCAAGGCCATCGTATAGCTCAGTTGGGAATGGACCAGAACCAACACGAGTACAGTAAGCCTTAGTAATACCAAGGATATAACCGATGTGACGAGGACCGAAACCAGAACCTGCAGCAACACCACCAGCAGTCGTGTTAGAAGACGTTACGTATGGGTAAGTACCGTGGTCGATATCTAGTAGCGTACCTTGAGCACCTTCGAACATGATCTTGTCGCCGCGCTTACGTGCTGCGTCTAGTTCGTCAGTTACGTCGATAACCATCGCAGTTAACATGTCTGCGTAGCTCATCGCTTGCTCAAGAACTTCTTCGTAGCTTACTGTTTCAGCTTTGTAGAAGTGCTCTAGTTGGAAGTTGTGGAATTCCATAACTTCTTTTAGCTTCTCAGCAAATGCTTCTTTATCGAAAAGGTCGCCAACGCGTAGACCGCGACGAGCAACTTTATCTTCGTAAGCAGGACCGATACCACGACCCGTTGTACCGATAGCTTTAGCGCCACGAGCGATTTCACGCGCGTTGTCGATTGCAATGTGGTACGGAAGAATTAGAGGACAAGCTTCAGAGATGAAAAGACGTTCACGTACTGGAATACCGCGATCTTCAAGAGGCTTCATTTCTTTTAGAAGTGCGTCAGGCGATAATACTACACCGTTACCAATAACACATTTAACGTTATTACGTAGGATGCCTGATGGAATTAAGTGAAGAACGGTTTTTTCACCGTCAATTACAAGTGTGTGACCTGCATTGTGACCGCCTTGGTAGCGAACCACGTATTTTGCATCTTCAGTTAAAAGGTCAACGATTTTACCTTTACCTTCATCACCCCATTGGGTGCCTAGAACGACTACGTTATTTCCCATCTTTCCAATTTCTGTTGCTAATTAAAAATGGATTCTAGCACTGAATCACACTTCTTGCAGTCACTTTTTGTTCATAAACGTTAACGCTGTACAAAAATAAACCAGCTATAACTGGGGGCAGATGTGTAAAGATACTGATATCATTGCTTTTTTACAGACAAAAGGCAGAACCATGTCTCAATCAATTTGGCTCGCTATTGGGCTCGTACTTATTGTTGAAGGGCTCGGCCCCTTGATTGCACCCAATGGCTGGAGAAACATGGTCGCACAACTGAGCGAGCAACCAGACACGCAACTGCGCCGCATTGGAGGCTGTCTTGTAGTGGCTGGAGCGGTTATCGCTTTCATGACCTACCGTTAGGTTTTCCAAAGCACGGAGCTGTTACTCAATCTCCCTCGAAGATTCAATGGTCAATATTCAACGCATAGAAAACAAAAAGGCTCCCACAATGGGAGCCTTTTAAGTTTTAACGTATTTTGCTTATTGAGCTAAGCATTCGCTAACGCATCAGCTTATTTTGCTGGAGCGCCGCTTGCTTGATTCATGTATTGGAAGAAGTCTGTCTTCGGATCCAGTACTAGAATGTCGCTCTTGTCGCTAAATGATGTCTCATAAGCTTGCAATGAACGCATGAAGCCGTAGAACTCAGCATCTTTGCTGAACGCATCAGAGTAGATCTTCGCTGCTTCTGCATCCGCATCACCACGAGTGATTCGAGCTGTACGGTCAGCTTCAGCAAGAACTGTTGCCACTTCTAGCTCAGCTTGAGCACGGATAACTTCCGCTTTCTCACGACCTTGAGAACGGTGTCTACGAGCAACCGACTCACGTTCTGCACGCATACGACGGTAGATAGATTCACTGATTTCGTCAGGAAGGTTAATCTTCTTCATACGGAAATCAACAACTTCAACACCTAAATCAGCCATCGCACTTTCTGCCGTTCCAGACAAAACGTTTTCCATGATCTTATCGCGTTCGCCATCAACTTCTAGTGCTTCTGCAGCCGCTACCGTTGTGACGACTTCGCTATCAGCAGAGTCTGGCAGGATGTCCTTATTACGAGGACCTGACACGATTTGCTTAATTTCACGAGAACCAATTTCAGAACGAAGAACATCTGTCACTTTACGCTCAAGAAGTGCTTCTGCCGTCATGATATTACCGCCACCGGTACTCAGATAGAAACGTCCAAAATCAGCAATGCGCCATTTTGCGTAGGTATCAATTAGAACGTCTTTTTTCTCTGATGTTACGAAACGGTCAGAACGGCCATCCATAGTTTGAATACGAGCATCAAGTACTTTTACGCGATCAAACATAGGCAGTTTAAAGTGCAGGCCTGGTTCATAGATTCGTGATACGCCGTTGTCATCGAGAACTCGACCAAAACGAATTACCATGCCACGTTCGCCTTCTTGAATCACAAATAGTGACATCAATAGAAGGGCAATCGTCACAACTAATACAGGGATCATTAATTTACGCATTATTAGTATCTCCCTTGGCGTGAACTGTCTGAACGAGTTTGAGTGCTAGGCTTAGGATCCGCTTGAGTTTCTAACTCAATTTGATCGTAAGTTGATGATGCTTTTGCAGGGCGAGAGCCCGACTGAGAACCACCTTGTGCGCCTAGCTTATCAATTGGTAGGTATAGCAAGTTACCGCTTGATTCAGAATCAATCAGGACTTTCGATGTGCTTGAGTACACTTTTTCCATTGTATCTAGGTACATACGGTTACGTGTTACTTCAGGAGCAGCTTGGTATTCAGGTAGCAGTTTCTCGAATTGAGCAACTTGACCTAGAGCACCATTAACTGTGCGCTCTGAGTAACCTACCGCTTCTTTCTTCAAACGCTCAGCTCGACCTGTTGCTTTTGGAAGAATGTCATTTCGGTAAGCTTCAGCTTCACGCTCGAAACGCTCTTCATCCTCACGAGCCGCGATAGCATCATCAAATGCATCTTTCACTTGCTCAGGTGGACGTGCTGACTGGAAGTTCACGTCAACAATCAGAATACCCATGTCGTAGCTATCAATAATACGGTTCAACGTTTCTTGAGTGCTTTGACGAATCTGCTGACGACCACTTGTCAGGATACTATCCATTAGTGAGTCACCAATTACCGCACGAAGAGCAGAATCGGTTGCTTGGCGTAAACTGTCGTCTGCATTCGTTACACGATACAAGTACTTGTATGGGTCAGAAACACGGTATTGAACACCCATTTCAACAGTCACAACGTTTTCATCTTTCGTTAGCATCGTGCCAGCAGCACGTAGAGAACGAATCGCTTGAACGTTTACTAGTTGCTCATCTTTGATTTCATCGATGAAGCGTGGGTGCCAGTTAAGACCAGGTTCTTCGATACGGTCGAATTGACCCAGTCGAAGTACTACTGCTCTTTCTGCTTCGCCAACGGTGTAGAAACCAGCGAAGAACCAGATAGCAATAGCAATAACGGCAATGACACCAAAGCCAATTGCACCGCCACCGCCAATAGATGGCCCGTTACCGTTGCCACCCTTTTTACCAAACTTGCCACCTAACTTTTGACTTAGTTTACTAAACACTTCGTCTAGATCTGGCGGTCCTTGATCTCGGCCGCCGCGATTGTTTTTATTACCCCAAGGGTCATTATCGCGGCCGTTATTATCGCCGTTGTTGTTATTTCCAGGCTCATTCCACGCCATTAGAAAGCTCCATCATTTGATATGACGTTATACTGTAGCAGTCTCTTTGGTAACGATAAAGTCACCTAAGAGCGCCCCTTCTCTTTTTTCAAGTTTAGACCAATCTATTTGTTGCATTCGGATATCTATCAACAAGTTACCATTTTCATCATACTCTTCCTGTTGAATACATTTCATCTCGAAGAATAAGCTGCGAATACGGCCCTGATGTTGATGTGGAATACACAACCGGAATTGAACCATCTGGCTAGCTAAACGCTCAGTTAAAGCTTCAAACAGCAGTTCAATACCTTCTCCTTCCATTGCAGAAACCCAAACAGCGCGAGGTGCGCCCTCTTCGTCTCTTTCAATTCGAGGTTTTTGGTCTTCCATGCAGTCAATTTTGTTCATGACTACAAGGGTTGGCACTTCATGAGCATCAATTTCTTCTAATACTTCATGAACAGCCTGAATGTTCTCACGAAAACGGTCATCACTGGCATCAACAACATGTAACAAAATGTCAGCTTCCTGCGTCTCTTGTAATGTTGCCTTGAACGCAGCGACCAAGTCGTGTGGTAGATGACGGATAAAACCTACGGTGTCTGCGAGAATTGCAGGCCCGACATCTGCCAAATCAATCTTACGTAGTGTTGGGTCTAGAGTTGCAAACAGTTGGTCTGCCGCATAAACACCAGCACTTGTGATGCGATTGAAAAGTGTTGATTTCCCTGCGTTGGTATAACCAACCAAAGAAATTGTTGGGATTTCAGCTCGATTACGAGCACGTCGTCCTTGTTCACGCTGCTTAGCGACTTTCGCTAAACGACGTAGTATTGCCTTTATACGGTCACGCAACAAACGTCGATCGGTTTCCAGTTGAGTTTCACCTGGACCACGAAGACCAATACCACCTTTCTGCCTTTCAAGGTGAGTCCAACCACGAATCAATCGAGTAGAGATATGACGAAGCTGAGCGAGCTCAACTTGTAGCTTACCTTCATGAGTTCGCGCACGTTGTGCAAAGATATCTAAGATCAAACCCGTGCGATCAATCACACGACATTTACACAATTGCTCGAGATTTCGCTCTTGGGCAGGAGAGAGGGAGTGGTTAAAAATCACAATTTCAGCACCGGTTAGCTGAACAGCTTGTGCGATTTCTAGGGCTTTACCTTCTCCAACGTAGTATTTAGGGAGTGGGGATTGTCGGCTACCAGTAATCACTTGTAGCGTTTCTACCCCCGCTGAGGAGACCAGCATTTCACATTCGCTTAGATCTTCCCATTCTCCCTCTTGCGTGAAGTTGATATGAACAAGTACGGCTCGCTCGCCGGATTCATAACGGTCAAACAAGCAACCAACTCCTTATTACAGCGCAAGCTGTATCAATTGAACGATTAATCTTCAGTCTTCTCTGGACGATCAGATGGCGTGCGTTGCTCGCCGCTGTGGTGACTAACTGCGCGAGCAGGTACCACAGTAGAAATCGCATGCTTGTAAACCATTTGGTTTACTGTGTTCTTCAATAAGATCACGAATTGATCGAAAGACTCGATCTGACCTTGTAGCTTAATGCCGTTAACAAGATAGATAGAGACTGGAATGCGCTCACGACGGAGTGCATTTAGGAATGGGTCTTGTAGCGATTGCCCCTTAGCCATTTTATTTTCCTTATTTGTATTTTGTTGTAATTATTTAGCTAGTGGTGCACAAAAAGGTGCGGCCTTTGCATCTGAGCTAAATGAATAAAAAAACTCCGTTGTTATTGAAAGGCTGTGATTTTTTAAAAGCCTCAATAACGGATCCTTTCCAGAGTATATTCACGCAAAAGCGATCACATTATACACAGCAATACTAATCAGATGCTATTGCATCTGAAAGAGTTTCTAACGCTTGATCAATGTTTTCGCTATCTAACCAAGTTAAATCATCCCAACTGCGCAACCAGGTGATTTGTCGCTTGGCCAACTGACGGGTTGCACAGACACCACGGAAAACCGCTTCGTCTAAATCACAATTACCGTCTAAATAATCCCACATCTGCCTATAACCAACGCATCGGATCGATGGCAGTTCAGGGTGAAGATCTTCTCTGGCGTACAACGCCTTCATTTCATCTTCAAATCCCGCTTCTATCATCTTCTCGAAACGCAGCTCAATGCGGCGATGGAGTTCAGTCCTTTCCTTGGGAGTTATTGCAAATTGTTTTACACGAAATGGCAGGCTATCGCCTTTCGTTTGAGTTAGCTCTGTTAATGTTTTACCCGAAATTCGGTAAACTTCCAATGCCCTTGAAAGCCTTTGTGGATCATTTGGGTGTATTCTTTCAGCGGATACGGGATCTATCTCTCTTAATTGATCGTGCAATGCCTGCCAACCTTGTTCGATAGATTCCGCTTCAATCTGCTTACGAATCTCTTGATCCGCGGCTGGTAATGGCGATAAACCTTCCAACAATGCTTTGTAGTAAAGCATTGTGCCGCCAACAAGTAACGGGATTTTGCCTTCCGCTACAATCTTATTCATTTCATTGATCGCATCACGACGAAAATCTGCCGCAGAATACGCTTCGCTTGGATCCAAAATATCAATCAAGCGATGAGGCGCGAGCTCAAGCTCTTCCGCATCCGGTTTAGCGGTACCAATATCCATGTCTTTGTAGATCAATGCCGAATCGACGCTGATGATCTCTACAGGGTATTTCTGACGTAAGCGGATAGCTAAATCTGTTTTTCCCGACGCCGTTGGGCCCATTAAAAACAACGCTAAAGGTAATTTTTCAGTCATGATATTTTGTATTTGCTTCTCTGTTTTAGCGCTTTTTAGCAAAGGGCTTTGTGTCGCGACGTATTCAGCTAAAAAGACAAAGGTCGTCGCGAAAAAATTAAACCGTAAACGCGGCTATAGTCGCTGAAAAGTCGATAGGATTAACAAACTCTGGATCATCTAATGGAAGTAGACCATGCCAAAGTTGTTCTAGTTCCCCAACTAGTTGAACCGCTTCAGATAAAGTGTAGTCGCTTTTTACTTGTGCCGTTTGAATCCCTATCCAGTTGACCAATGATGGCAATAGGTCGTTAGAAACATTAGCCGTGTGATTATCAGCAATCTGAGCGTTTAATGAAGCCGCGTAAGATAACAGATCTGGGATCAAAATTTGTAAGTTTTGCTGCCTCAAAGGAGAAGGTACGCCCATCACCATTACCGCCTCGCTGTTTCGCGCCTTAAGCTCAATCCCCAGCAATGCCAAAGTTTGGCTCAGCGCCTTAGCAACCTCGACAAGTTCACTACCCAGCTTAATCGATAAGGGCACCAATAGTGGTTGGCTTTTTAACGCGCCCCCTCGAGTATCAAGCTGACCAACAACACGCAATAACTCAGCCTTAGCCAAGGAAACCAATACACTGCCGTTCTTATTGCCCATCACCAGATATTGACGTTCCACAATCGAGACCGCTTTACCCAAGTCCGTTACAGGTACTCTTGGCTTCAAGTTAACGGGATTCTGTTGAGCAGGCTTAGCTTCTATATTTTCTACGTTATCTACTGGTGCCACATGCGCTTGAGAAGATGAAGGCTGTACAACTTGAACATCAAAATCAGGCGTTTTCAGAAGCTCTTTATAGGCTTTCACTTCTCGCTTAGATGGCGCGGGGTCACCATGATGCTGGTGTGGCTCTTTCTCTTTTTTAGGTTCAGGTCGAGACTCTATCCACTCTTGGCGAGGAGAACCGGTAAAACTGCTTTCACTAGCAGACGAGCTTCGGCCAGCAGATGAACTTGAGCTGGTTGATGGAGCATAGTATCGCCCAGCATCATTAACACTGTGTTGAGGCTTATCAAAAGCGTGCTCTGATTCTGCTTTTCTCGGGTAGGCAGGCGTTTGCTCAATAGCGTGTCGCACCCTATCCGAAACTTGGCTTTGATCCGAACTGCTAGACATTACGCTTTCTGGCTCAGCGAAACTTGCAACACCATCAACTTCAGAGCTCGTACTATCCTGCTGATGATGAATCACTTCTGATTGATGAAAAGCCGACTGATTGATCGGTGCAGCATCGATCTGCTTGCTCTGTGCTAAACCATCACTCAATGCTTGGTAAATAAAGTCATGCACAAGACGCGCTTGATGAAAACGTACTTCGTGTTTTGCAGGGTGAACATTCACGTCCACCTGATGCGGGTCAAGTTCAATAAACAACACATACGTCGCGAATTGGTCTGGACGCAGACTGGTTTCGTAGCTTTGACGAATCGCATGGTTGATCAGCTTGTCACGCATCATACGACCATTCACATAGCAGTATTGCAGGTCGCTTTGTTGTCTTGCTCCTTCTGGCGTGGTGATCCAGCCATGGAGTTTTAGACCTTGGTGCTCAAGCTCGATCTTAAGCATATGACGAACAAAAGGATTGCCACATACCGCAGCGATACGCTTTTCTGCTTGAACTTGTGTTTTAGCAGCACGGTACTGACGAATCATTTTACCGTTATGGCGAAGGTTGATCGTCACATCGAAACGGCTCAATGCGATGCGTTTAAGCAGTTCATCGATATGCGTGAATTCGGTTTTCTCGGTGCGTAAGAACTTGCGGCGTGCTGGTGTATTGAAGAACAGATCCAACACCTCAACCGAAGTACCAATAGGGTGCGCCGCAGGCTGCAGTTTGACCTGCATATCACGACCTTCACTGTGCGCTGCCCAAGCTTGATCTTGAGTGGCAGGACGTGAAGTCATGGTTAAGCGCGCAACCGAGCTAATACTCGCCAGCGCTTCACCACGGAAACCGAGGCTGACGATCGCCTCTAGGTCATCAAGAGTGTGGATTTTGGAGGTAGCATGACGACTCAGCGCCAAGGCAAGCTCATCTTTAACGATGCCCTTACCATTGTCACGAACGCGGATCATCTTAGCGCCACCTTTCTCGATATCAATATCGATACGAGTGGCACCCGAATCCAAACTGTTCTCAACCAACTCTTTTACAACAGAAGCGGGTCTTTCTACCACCTCACCCGCTGCGATTTGGTTAGCTAACCGAGCTGGCAGTATTTTGATCGTCATATTTATAGCTACCTTACTGCCATTGATGGAAACGCTGTTACGTTTGCACTAGTTCTTCTTTTTTAACATTGATATACCTGAAGCCGCTTAGTATTCCCAAGACTACTTGTGAGGAATAATCAACACTTGGCCGATAGCTAGGCTGTCAGATCGTAGCTTATTCGCTTGGCGAATGCTGTTGACGCTCACGCCGTATTTCGACGCAATCTTGCCAAGGTAATCACCTCTTGCAACTTTGTGTTTACGCAGAGGAACATCTTTCACTTCAACCGTAATACGTAACTTCTGACCGACTCTCAATGTTTCAGACTTCAAGCGATTCTCACGTTTGATATCTGCCACCAATACTTTGTAACGGCTGGCTATCTTACCTAGGTACTCTCCAGACTTAACCGTGTGAGTTATGGTCTTCGTTTTAACCGCACTGCTTGATGATGAACTTGAAGCGCTGCCTGGAATCTTAAGTACTTGGCCAATTGCTAGGCTGCTCGATTTCAGATTGTTGAACTTCATCAACGTCTGTGTCGACGTACCATATTTGCTCGCAATCACAGACAAAGACTCGCCACGAGAGACTTTATGTTGGCTCACGCTACCCGTTGATGACGTTGCGTTAGATAAGATAATCCCTTCAGGCGGGTTAGCCTTCAAATACTTAACGACCGCTTTAGTCACTGCTCGTGCCAATTTATCTTGGTGCGAACGTTGGAAAAGAAGCTTCTCTTCCGTCGGATTAGAAATAAAGCCAGTCTCTACCAGTACTGATGGAATCTGTGGTGAACGTAATACTGCTAAACTGGTGTTAATCGGCTTACTGTTATGCAACTTCGCAACCTTACCCATTTCAGACAGAATCGCCGTTGCCAGTTTGTAGCCCTCTTTCTGTGAGTGACTAAACTGCAAATCAAGTAGGGTTTGGTTTACGTTCTTATCATCAATATTGCCGGTGAACGCTGCACCACTGCCACCCAGCAATTCTGACTGTTTCTCTTTGTTCTCAATCCAGCGTGAGATCTCGGTATTCGCACGTCGAGTATTCAACACAAATACCGAACCACCTCTTGGTTGAGGCGTAGTAAAGGCATCGGCGTGAATAGAGATCAACAGGTGAGCTTCATTCTCTCGAGCAATCGCAACACGTCGATTCAGGTTCACAAAGTAGTCAGCATTACGAGTCATACGAGTTTTGATCCCCGGGACCGCATTCAGTTGAGCTGCTAACTTCTTAGAAATACTCAGAGTCGCGTCTTTTTCATACTTACGAGATGGACCGATTGAGCCAGGATCTTCACCGCCGTGGCCAGGGTCAATCACAATTAGAATGTCTTTCTGGCGCTTAACCTGATTAATGTTCTTACTTACCGTTGGCTTACTCGGCGTCGATGTCGCTTTACTTGCCGCACCATGAGGTAAGTCGATCACCAAACGGTGTCCATACTGACCACCCGGAGTCGGGCTCAGTTTGAACAACTCGGCTTTAGACGACTTCTTTAATTCAAAAACCAAGCGATAGGTGTTTTTGTTTGGTGGTGAGCTCTTACGAATCTTAGACAAAACAGGACTGTCTTTCACCACGACCGGTAACTTAGTCGCAAGATTGGTATTTTTTAAATCGACCACTAAACGACTCGGGCTACTCAGGGTGAAATAGCTAAAGTCCGCTTCTGATTTTAAGTCGATAACCACACGAGTTTCTTCTGGAGAAGGCCAAACCCTTAAACTTTTCAGTGAGTTTGCAGAAACAAGTGAAGAAAACAGTATAGAAAAAACAGCAGCCATCATGGCCACTGTTGAAATAAGGCGTTTAGAAATCAACATAACTCCAACTGACTAAGTAAGCGCTGTCCGTATTCACTATTAGCGGTTAAAGAAACAATACGGTGATCGTCTTGGTAACGAATATCAATATCCAAATCGGCTTCTGGTAGCATCCCATAACCTTTCTCAGGCCATTCAACCAAACAGATAGCATCCGGAGTAAAGTAGTCACGAATTCCCATGAACTCTAACTCTTCAGGATCGGCTAGGCGATAAAGGTCAAAGTGGTACACCTGCCAATCGGCAAGTTGATAAGGTTCAACTAGAGTATACGTTGGGCTCTTTACATTTCCTTGATGGCCAAGTGCTTTTACAAAGCCACGACTGAAGGTCGTTTTACCTGCGCCAAGATCACCATGCAGATAAATAGTCGTCTGCTGTGAGCAAAGATTAGAGAGCTCCGTTCCTAATTGAATCGTTGCTTGTTCATCTTTCAAAGTAAATTGTTTCGTGCTCATGAATACGTTCTCTAAAAATCGATCGTTGACTATATAAAAATCAAAAGAACAAGAATAGTAAACCGTGATGCTTTTGGGAGACAAGCACTCAAGTGTAAGTTCTATGAAAAATACTGCTCAAAACGCGTCTGTTCTGGTCAACACCACTAAGATCCGTTAAGATCCGCCCCCATTTTTGCCGAACCTAATTTTAATTAGCCTTATCTCTAATTGTAAAACAGAGAAAATAAGAATTAAGCCATGAATCTAGACCATCTTGCTGAAAAAATTAAAATCTGGGGAAAAGAGCTAGGCTTTCAAAAAGTTGGCATCTGCGATGTTGACTTAAGTGAACACGAAGCCCCTCTTCAAGCATGGCTAGATGCTGGCAATCACGGCGAAATGGATTGGATGGCTCGACATGGGATGATGCGTGCACGTCCTGATGAACTTCACCCAGGCACAATTCGAGTGATCAGCGCTCGAATGAATTACCTACCACCAGAAGCTCAGTTTGCCTCTAACCTAAGCGATACCACTCAAGGCTACATCAGCCGTTATTCTTTAGGCCGCGACTATCACAAATTGTTCCGTAACCAGTTGAAAAAGCTGGGACAAAGAATTGAAAAAGAGGTCGAGGGTTTAGACTCACGCCCTTTCGTCGATTCAGCACCTATTTTGGAAAGACCGCTCGCTCAGAAAGCCGGGTTGGGTTGGACAGGTAAACACTCATTAATTCTTGATAAAGACGCTGGCTCTTGGTTCTTTTTAGGGGAGCTGTTGGTTAACATCCCTCTTCCAACGGATGAACCCAGTGTCGATGAGTGCGGCAAATGCACCGCATGTATCACTTCTTGCCCAACGGGTGCCATTATTGCTGATGGCGTGGTTGATGCGCGAAAATGTATCTCGTACTTAACTATTGAATATGATGGTGTGATCCCTGAAGAGTATAGAGATGCTATTGGTAACCGTATCTACGGTTGCGATGATTGTCAGTTAGTTTGCCCGTGGAATCGTCATGCCGAACTCACAGAGCAAACAGACTTTCACCGCAGAGAAGATTTCCAAGAAGCCGATCTGGTTTCACTTTCAAGTTGGGACGAAGCAACCTTCCTAAAGAAAATGGAAGGCTCAGCAATAAGACGTATCGGCCACACCCAGTGGTTACGCAACATCTTTGTTGCGATGGGCAATGCACCATTCCAACAACGCATTGTTGAAACGCTGGAATCCCATCAAGGAAAAAACGATATGTTGGATGTGCATATAGAGTGGGCTTTGAATAAACAACTACAGCAGTTACCCAACTCTAGCAGTCTGCAAGAAGATAACGGTGTACAAAAAAGTAACAGCAAAATCCTCACCAAAAAGCACAGACTGATACGCATTGTTGAGAAAGGGCTACCAAGAGACGCCTAGCCCTTTTGGCATCAAGGATTGACAGCGACACCCACATCGATAGTCCAATATTTAAGACAACTCGTTGCACATAATTTTAGAACAATGTTTGACCTTGTTCTCAATTCTAACAATGTGGAAAAAATTCAGAACTCTCGTAAACTTCCGACACCCGCACAAAGTTAAACACAGTACCGATAAATGATTAAGATCAAAAAACAACAAGTTAACGATCTTTTATCAAATTCAAGATAAGCATTCAACTTGATAAAAAACAACAAGTTACGATCACCACAATTCAGCTAATATATTGAAAACAAGAAAGATCTTTTAGGGATATGTAAAGAATTAAGACTGAAATAACTTTATCAACCAAGTTATCCACACCTAACATTTTGTGGATAAGTCTGTTTATAGATATGAAAAACCTCAAGTATCTGCTTCAGAGACCTGATGTTTACTAGCATTCCAGTTGCTAAGAAAAATTTAAGACAAAAAAATATCCACCATGATGGAGGATTATTTGCTTTTTGGGGGGATTATGCTTCGCAGCATTAAAGAAAGAGCGTGACCCTTAAGGTCGCCTTTAAACTCTGTGATCTAAAGAAAAACACGGTGGTTTAAAGAGTCTTAATAGCTTTTTAGAAGAAAGCTGGAGCGATACATCGGGTTCGAACCGATGACCTCAACCTTGGCAAGGTTGCGCTCTACCAACTGAGCTAGTATCGCA